>CBKYSX010000083.1:0-9962 GCA_966690745.1 uncultured Ardenticatenales bacterium | reverse complement strand
AAGGATTCATCGGAATTCCCTATTCCGAATCACGCTATTACATTTCCTACCTGCAACCGACCGAAGGGTCGTGGGCAAACGGCGACCGCGAAGTGGTCTGTCTGGTGGTTGGGGAAGATGGCGAACAAATCACCGGTTCGTTGCGCGGTGTAGCGGAATAAGGATTTTCGCATAAACGATGGCGTATAGGGTTCAGCACCTTATACGCCTTCTTTTTTTATGGCTACAGTTTTAGTAACAGGTGCGTCCGGCTTTATCGGGCAGTGGATCGCCCGCCTCTGCCCGCCCCAGCACTCTCTACGTATTCTTGCCCGCCGGACAAGTGATATCTCTACGCTGGAAAACAACAAAATTCGGTTTGAGAGAGTGCCCGGGGATTTAACCGATTCGGAATCCCTTCTTGCGGCGGTGCAAGGCGTGGATGCCATCATCCATGCGGCAGGGCAGATTTCATTTGACCGCCGCCATGCCGAAAAAACGCTGGCAATTAATTATTTCGGAACCCGGAATTTGTTTGAAGCGGCATTAAAAGCGGGGGTTCAAAAAATCGTTTACCCTGCCAGTATTTTTGCGTTGGGGTATGCCCGAAATGAGTTGGTAACCGAGACCAATGCTTTCGTCGCGCAAGAATTTTTGGATATTCCCTATTTTCAGGCAAAGGTAGCGGCGGAACAAACCGCGCAATACTTGATTCAAAAAGGATTGCCCCTGGTACGCGTTTATCCGGGGGTGTGCCTTGGTCCGGGCGACAACCGCCATTCTTCCAATGGTTTTATCGTGGGATGGTTAAAAGGTTTACTGCCTGCATTGGTCAATGGGGGAATCTGTTTTATTGATGTACGCGATGCGGCAGTGGCACATTGGCAGGCACTGGAACGGGGACAAATCGGGGAGCGGTATCTTGCGCCGGGGTATAATCTGACACACCGCCAACTGTTCACCCAATTGGCACAGGTGAGTGGTAGGCTTGCCCCCCCCTTTACCGTTCCGGCATGGATGGGGGTTTTAGGCGGCACCCTGTACGAACGATTTTTTGCACACCCACCTCTCTACCGGGATGAGGCGCGGCTGATGGCGCACTATTGGTGGTATGATGACCGTCAGAGCCGTCAAACCCTTGCGCTTACCTACCGTCCCTTCAACGAAACGCTCCGAGATACACTTGCAGAGATTTGAATAATTCCTCTGTTGCCTTACTACCTCCATCCAATAGTCAACAAAAAAGGAGTGCTCTCGCACTCCCTTTTTTACACTCCATCTTTCGGTTCAGGCAATTTTAATTGCGCCCACAATTCTGCTTGACGTTCAGCATTGGCGCGTTTACCTGCATCAACCGCCGCCTCCAGACGATTTTTTTGCGTTTGAGCAAGCCCATTGAGGGTGGCGGCAGGAGTTTCAGACCCGGCGGCATAGCGATCCGTTGTTTTACGAACGGTATCGCGCAGTGCCTTTGTTTTTTCGTCGGGGGTCAGCAACAATGCCAAGCCTGCCCCCACAACAGCACCGACCACAAAACCAATCAAAAACTTATCCATCGGTGCGCTCTTCCTTTCTTAAAATGGATTCGGGGGGACGATTACCCCGTGCCGTATCAATCATCGCCTTTGCCCCTGCCAGAAAGCCACTCACGCTAATCACCGGGGCGGCAACACTTTGCCCTACAAAGGTGGTGGTATGTTTGACCTGCTCCACTGTGTCCTTCGTTGTGTTAATAAGAGGAATAACCTCTTCCCGCAGTAGTTTGATGAGCTGATACAACTGCCAGATCATCAATCCCAGAAATACGAAAACCACGATGGATTCGATAGCAAGAATGATGATGAGGATGTCACGGGTAATGGGTGCGGCATTGGGGAAAGCAAAAAAGGCGTAGCAAATTGCCCCTGTTATCAAAATACTAAGAAGCGCGGCTCCTCCGATAAACAGGTTGCGTTTTGTATCTTCATTCATGTTATTTATTGACTGTTATTTTACCATCGGGATTTTCCGATGATGCAGATTATTGTTTCGGTCAGGTTAAAGAAGGATAGCACAGGGATGGCGGTAGAGCAATCGCCTTGCAAGGTAAGAATGTACTCAACTTGAGATTTACCTGTTGAAGAGCCGGGAAAACCGGCTAGGAGGCTACCATCAGCAAGCGATTTTTACCGCTACGCTTTGCCCCTAACAAATGCGTATCCGCACGGTCAATCAGGCTTTGGTCGTCATCATCGGCGGCCGATGTTGCCAACCCGACGCTAATGGTTACTTGTAACCCTTGTGCCAGATGGTTCCACTCATAGGCAAGAATGGCGCGGCGTATCTTTTCTAAACGGGTTTGAGCACTGGCAGTAGATGTTGCGGGAAAAAGTAATAGTAATTCATCGCCTCCGTAGCGCACCGCGATATCCGTAGAATGGAGTTGTGCTTGAACGAGCTCGGTCACTTTTTGCAAAACGGCATCGCCCGTTGTATGCCGGAAGTTATCATTTATCTGTTTAAAGTTATCTAAATCCACCATTGCCAGCGATAACGGTTGCTCGTTACGGTGGGCATCTGCCAGCAACCGTGGCAGTTGTTCCTCCAGGTAGCGGCGGTTGTACAATTGGGTCAGGCTGTCCCGTTGGGCAGAGTCCCGTACTTGCAAATGTAAAGCGTGTAGGTTTGCCACCACTTGTTGGAGTTTGGCGTTTTCTTGATGTAACCGGAACGTCGCGTGTTGTACCATAATGGCATTGCTCATCTGGTAAACAATTTGGATTTGTTCGTAATGTTTAATGGCTTCGGCGGCAGTGCGGTAATCGTGGAATTGCTCAAAATGGTGCAATGCTTGTTGGTAATCCCCGATCTCTCGATAAATTTGGGAGAGGGTTAAATGTACATGGGCAAGCCCGGCACGCCCCACATCTTTATCCACCTGGATTGCCATATTCAACAAATCTAAGGCTTCGGGAATACTACCGGAATGCCAGTGTAGCGTGCCTAATACGGTCAGGGCATTAAAATGGGCGGCGACAAAAAGATTATTCTCCCGCCACTCCGGAATGCTCCGTGTCCATTCATAGGCACGCGTTGCAAAGCTTTTTGCAAGCTCGTCTTTGCCCTGTTGCATCCAGATTTTCGCAACAATGATCAAAAAATCGGCATAGGTAGATTTTAATCCGGGGTGATTTGGGATTAGGGCTTCGCAATCGCCCAACCCGTGTTCTGAGAGGGCTAAAGCGTCCTCATATCGCTGGCTTTCATACAAACATTCCGCCAGACGGCATCGCGTCACCAACCCCCGCAAATAATCTTCAATTTCCATGCAGAGGGTGTGACATTCCCCCCAATACCGGGCGGCACTTTCAAATTGGCGGAGTTGCACATAGGAAAGTCCTAATTGATTCAGAACAATAATGCGCCCGATGACATCCCAGGCATGACTTGATAATAAGTCATGCGCCATCAAACAATAGGTAAGTGCGTCTCCTTCCCCCCCATAAGTGTTACACCATAACGCGAGCAACGCCAGCGCGTGTGCCTGCAAGACCGGATTACTCAACCGCTCTGCCTGCGCCATCGCATTTCGAAAAATGGCTTCGACCTTCTCTTTTTCGCCATCACGAAACGCGATAAAGCCGTAGGTCAGGTCTGCCATGACCAGCCCCTCGGTATAATCACAGTTCTCGGCACTCTGTTTTGCTTCTTCCAAAAGGGCAACCGCACGGCTCCGTGACGCACCCAAACGAAAATGAATATGGAGGGCAATCAAATTCGCCACATCAACAAAATCGGGAGATGGGGTTGCCGCCAAACGGATATATTCTGTTTCCAGCCGGGCAAGGGACATACCGTAATGTGCCTGAGCCATAGAGGGTGCGCCTCAAGAAGAGTGGGTATGGGGATGTCGCCCCTGAATAGGTTCCAGCAGAATATAGCATAATTGTACTATAACTTTGTAGCTATTTCTACTTTGAAGAAGATACAAGGATAAAGATACCCATTTGAGAGGCAAATTGGAATCATTTCCATCGTAAGGACAACCCATCATCATAAATCCAAGCAAAAAAGCGGAATTGGATACTTGCACAAGCATCCAATTCCGCTTCTTTGTGGCTGTTCGACACCCTATTTACCCTTCGAAAATGCCTCCACCCAGACATTCATCTCCATCATAGAAGACACAACCTTGTCCGGGGGTCACGCCGCGTTGCGGAGCATGGAAGGTGACGCGCGCACTGTCTTCCCCGACCATTTCCACTGTACAAGGAGTGGGAGTTGCCTTGTAGCGAATTCGAGCGGTGGTTTCATAGGGGTTGCCACCATTGGGGGCATACCCCGCAATCCAATTGAGACGATGGATGGTGACCGTTTGCGTTTGCAAGTCACCCTTGGTTCCCACAATGAGGGCATTGCGGCTGGTATCGCTTCCCAGCACATAGAGAGGTTCGGTCCATGCCACTCCCATCCCCTTACGTTGCCCGATGGTATAGAAGGGCAATCCATCGTGTCGCCCGACTTCGGTTTCGCCGCGAAACAAAATCGGACCGGGGCGAATCGCGCCGTCAGGGGCATGGCGAATCAGGAAATCGCGGTAATCACCACTGGCAATAAAACACAAATCCATCGAATCGTGCTTACTTGCCATCGGCAACCCATATTCCGCCGCAATTTCCCGCGTTTGATCTTTGGTCATGCCGCCCAGAGGGAAAAGCAAATGAGCCAGCTTGTCTTGCGTCAGCGAGTGAAGCACATAGCTTTGGTCCTTCTTCGGGTCCATGCCCGTTGAAAGATGGTATTGTCCTTCATCGTCTTGATGAATACGGGCGTAATGCCCCGTTGCCAGATAATCCGCCCCCAGCACCTTTGCCAGATTTAGTAAGTGTGTAAAGCGTACCGTCCGGTTACAGTTCAGGCAGGGATTGGGGGTGTTGCCATCTAAATAACTTTGGATAAAGGGCGATACTACCGCATCGTAAAAATCTTCTTCCAGATTTTTGAGATAGAAGGGTGCGCCCAACGCTCCCGCCAATGCACGGGCATCTTCAACGGCATCAGGGGTACAACAGCCGTTATGCTTGAAGCCGAATTCATCTTCGTACCCTTCTTCGCCACTCCACAGCCGCAACATCAGCCCTATGATTTCGTAGCCTTGTTGGTGCAATAGCAATGCCGCTACCGACGAATCCACGCCGCCGCTCATTGCTACTACCACCCTCTTACCGTTGGGGGTTACAGGCTTTAATTTTTCCGTTACCTTCGACCAGTCTCGAATTTCGCAGTTTATCAGTATGCTATCGTTCATGTTACATCCAGTGACAAGTGAAGAGTAATAAGTGAAAGGCAGTGACAACGGTACTTAACTTTCTCCGATTTGTCGTTCACTTATCACTGCATTACGCAAATACCTTCAGGCGGTTAACCACCTGCGGCACTTTTTCCGCCACACGGCGGATTTCTTCCATCGTATTATCATCGCCCAGCGTCAGACGTAGAGCGGATTGGGCGACATCGGCAGGAATGTCCATCGCTGTAAGGACATGGCTGGGGGCGTTGCGCCCACTGGTACAGGCACTGCCACTACTGGCGGCAATGCCTTCAATATCCAACCCCAGCAACATTGCATCGGCTTCCATCCCTACACCCATCGTGAAAGAGGTATGCCCCGGCAACCGTTCAACCGGATGTCCGGTTAAGGTCGCGGTTGGCACTTCTTCCAGAATCGAACTAATCAGCAAATCACGCATCTCTTCCAAACGAATGTTTTTGGTCGCACGGTCGCTTTGAGCAATTTCTAACGCCTTGGCAAAGCCGACGATATAGGGAACGTTTTGGGTTCCGGCACGTTGGCTTCCCTCTTGCCCGCCCCCGGTCATCGTATTAACGTAGGGTGTGCCCCGTTTGATATACATCATCCCAACCCCTTTGGGGGCATGGAATTTGTGTCCGCTCAATGCCATCAGATCTACGCCAAGTCCCTTCACATCCAATGGCAAGTAGCCCCCTGCCTGCACCGCATCTACATGGAATAGGGCAGTGTGGTGCTTTAGCATTGCACCAATGTCAGCAATAGGTTGGATCGTGCCGACCTCGTTATTGGCATACATCACACTGACCAGAATCGTATCGGGGCGCAGAGCGCGGGCAACCGTTTCGACATGCACCATCCCGTATTCATCTACCGGCACAATTGTCACCTCAAAGCCATATTCACTTTCAAGGTGCTTCATAGTGTCCAACACGGCTTTGTGTTCAATCGGTGTGGTGATGAGGTGTTTACCTTCCCCTTGCCGTGCCAACGCCACGCCGCGAATCGCCAGATTGTCGCTTTCCGTGCCGCAACTGGTAAAAACCACTTCACGCGGAACACAATTAATGACCTGTGCTACCTGGCGGCGGGCGGTTTCAATCGCCTGATGTGCCTTTTGCCCCAAAAAATAGAGACTACTCGGATTGCCATATTGCTCCCGAAAATAGGGCATCATGGCTTCTACTACCTGTTCGTCTACCGCCGTCGTCGCGCTATGGTCTACATATATGGTGGGTGGACGCATGATTGGTTGCCTCCCAAAAGGAAATAGGGGTCATGCCCGCGATGCAGACATGACCCCCCTTTATATCAATACAGGCGGGGTTCAACTTATGGTAGATTATAGGGAGAAGGGAGGGGGGTGTCAACGCGCAGGTGTGTTTAAACCAGCAATTTCTCCTTGATTCGGTGGCTCCCATTCCTGTACATCCTCTGCTATTTTTATCTCCCATCCCGTATTTTCCTGCACCTGTTCTACCGTCACGCCGGGGAACAATTCGGAAAGCATCATTTCGCCCTCTTCATCAAAGCGGAATACCCCCAGCGTGGTAATCACCGCCGCAGGACCTCCGTAGGGCAGAGTGCCACTGCGTTGCGGCAACCCTGCTCCTTCACGCCACCCCGCACCTGTACCATAACCGGGGGAAGTGATGTAATCCACTTCTTCAACAAAACGGCGTTTCTCGTGGGGCATCAGAATTACAGTACGTTTGGCAAGCGAGGCAATATCACTTGCTCCGCCACTACCGGGCAAGCGGGTATGGGGGGTGATGTACCCGCCAATATAGGAAGTGTTGAGGTTGCCGTAGCGGTCAATCTGTGCCCCGCCCAGTAATCCTACATCTACCCAGCCCTGCGCCAGTAGCCCCATCAGGTCGCCCATGCCACCCACCCACTGCGCCCCGCGAACATTGGGAGGGTCTGCCATCGTTACCATTGGTTCGGTCGCAGGTGTAGCGCGGACAATGCCACATTCAAACAACCCGACAGCATTGGGGGCGTGGGTGCGTTGCGCCAACGCAAAGGCTTGTAGGGGCAGGCGCATCCCGACGAAGACCACCTCGTTATCTCGAATTTTGCGGGAGGCGGCAATGATCATCATCTCATGGGGTGATAAGTTCATGGTTGGCTTCCTGATCCTAATCGTTTATCGTTTTAAGAGGGATACGTTGTAATGGCAAGATGGTTCTCTTGCAAATGCCGCCCGATTCGAGTAAGGTTTCGCCGTCTTTCCAAGATTCTTCATGCCTGTTGCTTTTGTCTATGCCAAACCAACCCTGCGACGGGTCGTTTACGCAATAAGCACTACGCAATACGCAATACCTCGCATGAGTGACCGACGCACGATTGACGACATCTCGCTCCCTGAATTGGAGCAAATATTAGTGACGCGCAAACGGGAAGAGCGAATGCGCCGCCTGCGGGCGCGGGGCATTGAGCGCGACTTGCCCGAAGTCCCTGTGGTACAGGTACGCGAAGAACGGCTGACGGAGATTCCCGACATGCCGCGCCGCGCCACCCGCGCCACGCGACAGACCCCGAAGCCTGCTTCATGGCGATCCCGTTTGCTCACGCTGGTGGAAATCGGCGCATTGGTGGGCTTCGTTGTAGCGGCAGTGTTGTGGTGGCGCGAAACACAATCCACGAATTTAGAGCCGGTGGCACCGATTGTACTGGATGAAGCGGATGGCGATCCCCTTGCCGCCAACGCTCCCGAAATTCTGCCGGGCAATCCCACGCCGCCGAGCGAGGGTGGCGCGATTCCACCTCAATATCAGGCGTGGATTCAGCCGGAAGAAAGCGTTAATAGCATCCCTACAACGGATTTAAGCGAGCAACGTCCGACACGCATTGTAATCCCCCGAATCAATGTGGACGCGCCGATTGTATCCGGGGTAGATTGGGAAGCGTTAAAGCGAGGAGTCGGGCATTATCCCGGCACGACCTATCCGGGACAACGGGGGAATATGGTGTTGTCGGCGCACAATGATATTTTCGGGGAAATTTTCCGTTATTTGGAACAACTGGAACCCGGAGATACCTTTACCATCTACGATGCCAACCAAACCGGGTATGAGTATATCGTGCGGACACGGCGGATTGTGGAACCCACCGAAGTGAGTGTCCTTGCCAATTCCCCCGAACCGATTGCCACGTTGATTACCTGCCACCCCTATCTGATTGATTCGGAGCGGTTGGTATTACAAGCTGAATTGGTACGGTAAGCGGAGCAATATATACTAACAAAGTTGCCTTTACTCTAAAGGCGCGTTTTACGATTATAGATGGAGCAGATGATGGCACGTAGAAGCCGTTCGGCACGTCCGAAAACATTAACCACACTGGAAGCCCCGACTGAAAAAGAAACCCCGACAAGGGAAGCCCCTGTAAAATTAGGGCGCACCCTTGAACAAGAGTACGCCCATATTCGCGGCGATTTGACGCGCATTCTGATTCTGGCAACGTTGATTTTCGCCGGAATGTTTGCCTTAAGATTTGTGGTAGGGTTATAAAATTAACCTACCCTTTGCCTGTATTAGGCTCCGTTGCTGTTCATCGGGATTGCCAGCGAAATCAGCGTACCTTTGCCAACGGCGGTATCTATTTTGAGTTGACCACCGACCAGACTTGCCCGTTCTTGCATATTGAGCAAACCGAGGCTGGCTTTGGTCGCATAATTGGACATGACGGTTTGCAGATCAAAACCGGGTCCTTCGTCCTCTACCTGCCCGACAATTAACGCTTCCCCTTGAATCAGGCGCACATGAATCGGTGCGCCTTTGCTGTATTTACGGGCATTGGTAATTGCCTCTTGTAATATGGCAAAAGCCGTTTCTTCGACTTTACTGTCTAAACGGGGCAAGGGGTCTGCCACCATATCTATCGCCACTTTGTCTTGCTCGTTGAGCCGCTTGACCAATGCTTCCAACCCCGCTTTTAAGCCACTGGATTCCAACACCACGGGGCGAAGCGCGAAAAGCATGGTTCGCATTTCCTGCGCGGCAAGTTTGGCAACTTGTTGGGCGCGGGCTAATTCGTCCGCCGCCCGTTTCGGGTCTTTTTCAAACAACACCTTGATAAATTCCAACTGCATCGAAATCGCGGCAACCCGTTGAACCGGTCCGTCGTGCAAATCCCGCGCCAATTGGTGGCGCAATTCCCCTTCGTCTTCCATTCTTTGCTGTCGTCCACCTTGTAATTGAAATTGAAGCACCCGGTTGTGCAACACAAGACTTGCCTGATTCACCAATCCCAAAAGAGTGCGTTGAATTTCTTCATCTTCGGCGCGTAGTTCATCTTTGGTAGCAAAGAGGACTGCCCCATACAGGTCTAACCCGGCACGGAGCGGAATGAGCAGAATGCGATGGTCGCGCAGGGAACGAACATCCTCAAAGGGAGATTGTTGGACATCCATATCGAATGCCGCCCCTTCTTGTACAAAGGTGGAAAGCACCCCTTTGAGTTCATAAACTGTTCCGATCAGCGAGGGTTCAAGATTCTGAACGGCGGAGATTTGGAGCAGGTCTTGCAACCCTTCCCGAAAGGTTAAGATAAAGGCACGGGAGGGTTGGCGGCGGCGGCTGTAATCCAGCGCATCCACGCCGCCGCGCATCAGGATCGAAAAAATTTGATCACGGTCTGTGGCTTCGGAGAAGGATTTGATGGTATTGGCAAGTACCCCTTGTAAAAT
>CBKYSX010000082.1:0-10009 GCA_966690745.1 uncultured Ardenticatenales bacterium | reverse complement strand
CCCAGCCCTTCATCCGAGGCACGTTTCAGCAAAGCGCGGATGTGTGCGCCGCTTTCTAAAAATTCATTCCCCGCCAAATCAAAACCCACCACGCCTTCATTGCGATAACGCAGGGCAATATCCAAAATCCGTTCACAGGTTTCGGCGGAATAGTTGCGAGTGATGGTGCATAGATAGCGCACTTGTATCCCTGTTTCACGGGCGGTAGCTTGCCCGGTGCGGAACAACAATGCCGCCGTTTCTTCTAAATCAAAGCCCGCCTGTTTTGCAAAATGGTCGGGGCTGAGGCGCAATTCTATATAGCGAATGTTATCGTGGGCGGCATCTTCTACCGCTTCGCGCATCACCTGGGCAATCGCGGCGCGGTCATAATAGAGTTCGCGTAAGGTTAAGAATTTTTTCAGAAAACGGTCATAGCCAACTACCCCATCAAATTCAATCAGATTCCGCAGTTCGACGCGAGTGACTCCCGCCAATGTGGGGCTGTGTTGCGCCCACTGCCACGCGGTATCAAAGCGGACGGAACCTTCAAGATGACGGTGAAGCTCAATTTTGGGGATGAGATTGACGGGTAAGGTCCCCACGTTCGCCATGGGACTACTCCAAACAGGGTCAAAACGGATCATTATGAATTCACACCTTACATCAACTTTAACACTACTACAAAAAAACGTGATAACGGTAGAAATTGGGACGATGAAAACGTCACTCAACAATGTTAGGAGTTCAGTTGAGGGTAGCGTGGGAACGTACCGTCCAAATTAACTGATAATCCCGGCTTACACACCGATCCCACAGACACATAGACGAAAGTCCTTAAATCCGTTATGATTGGCTTTCACCATCCCTCCTTTTGAGGGTGATAGTTGCCATGAGCGGTATCTATTACCCCATCCCTACTCGAAGGTGAGGTCAATCATGGATCGAAGCCTGTTGGGGCGTTTCCCCTCTCATATCCTCATTTTTTTCCTCTGTATCTGGCTGGTCAGTGGCTGTTCCAAATTGGTTGAGACCCCCACTGCCACCAACAGTAATGATGTCGTGCTGGCGTTCCAACGGGCAGGTTTAGAAATTGAAGAAGCCCGTCCAATGATGGAACAGGATTACGGCACTGCACCCCAGGTATGCGACGGGATGCGTTTTCTGCTCCCTTCGCTGGGACCCTCCCACGGGGGGCGCATCTATTATTGCGACGACCCCGCCGAACGGGATTCGCTTGTCGCTTTTTATGAAGCTATCGGGGCAGAATCCCCCGCGGCTGTGTCGTGGCTTTTCGTGAAAGAGAATGTGGTGGTGCAACTAAACCGTGCCTTGAGCGAAGAAAAGGCACGCGCCTACGAAATGGCAATTCCTTAACAAAAAGGGCGGATTCCAATGTCGGAATCCGCCCTTTTCTCTTTCATCGAATATAAATATGGAGGAAGAAACCGGGTTTTCAACGGCAGAAACCCGGTTTCAGGATGCATTATAAAAATGCCTTCACCATTTCGGTTACTTCCGTCAGATTGAAGTAAGCCCCATGATTACAGGGCAAAGGGTCAGGCAGAGTCAGGTTCATATCATTGTTTGTCCCGATTTGGCGCAGACTGGAAATACCAATCACCGCATCGTTATCCTCGCCAAAGATGGCATCCAAGGATTGGTTTGCAACCTTGTGGGCAAGTGCCTGCCACCGTCCTTTTTCAATCGGGTTGTTTGCTCCTGTCAGCACAAGGAAGGGAATCGGCAATGCCCCTGCCGTGGCAAACAAACGGGAGGCTTCAGAGCCGACTTTTAGGTCTTGTAGCCCCTCCATATCTTCATGGAAGCCGGTCAGCAACTCGCCCAACGCGCCGCCAAAGGGAATCCCCGGTACATGATTGAGCAGGAAAGCGGCAACCCAGAAGCCGCCATTAGCGACGGTTGCTAAGGTAGTACCGTTGTTGGGCGCACCTGCCAGAATCACCTTGTCTACAATTTCATAGCCCCTGGTTTCGGCTCCTTGAACAAAATGGCGTGTGGTAAAGCCGCCCATGCTGTGGGCAATCATATGAACGGTGATACCATCATTGGCATGGAACCCGCAATCGTCGCGCAGGGCGCGGGCAAGATTCGCGGCGTTGCGGGGCACCGATGTACCAAAGGATTCGTAATCGAAGGAGAGGTAATGGTCGTACTGCTTGCCCGCCGCCTGCAACATTTTATAGGGCGCGGGGACAATACTCTCGCTGTCCGAGGTAAAACCATGCACAAAGAGGCAGACTTTCTCCCCTGCCTTAAAAGTCTTAGGAAGCGGTTTGCGGGTTACATTGCCTTGATCGTCCACTTCAACAGCATGAAGCCCCAATTTGGAATCTTTGCGCCCTAATTTTTTGTTGAAGAGGAATAATTTGATGGCACTGCCAAAGCCCCGCGTTCCTACTTCATCCGCCGGAGCCGCCGATGGGGGCACATGGGTTAATACCACTGTGTCACCGCTTGTGGCGTACCCTGCGGGTAAGAAATCCTCGCCGTCATAGTAGACGGGCAATACTTCCGCCTCGCTATCCTGTAGATCACCAAGATGAAGCTTTAGAGGGTTGGCGGGCGTGATACTGCGACGGGTTGCCTCATCATCTACGGTAAGTTCCAACATCAGGCGGGCGGGGTCGGTGGAACGTGCGCCGGGGCGTTCCACCATGCTATAGCCGGATTGCAGAAGGCTGGCGGGTAAGGGCAACGTTGGGACATCGCCCAATGCCCGCACTTCCTGCTCAATCGTGGTCACTTTGATACTCCCCGTAAAATCTGCGGGTTTTTCAAGGCGCATCCCGCCTGATTCCTGGGGCAACTCGACGGTGGTTTCATTCGCAGGGAGATCAGCACTATCACTTTTACGAACAATTTTGACGGAAACGGTGAGCGCGACCCAGGGTTTTCCTTCTTCGTCAAAGTCTACCACTTCTAAGCCCCGTGTTCCGTCTACCGTGTCAATCAGGCTATCCAGAAACGACCCAAAGCCACGAACGCTCTTTGTGCCGGGAACCGCAAGTGCATCCTGCCGCAATCCTGCCAAATCGGTGGGTTCGGGGGTGAGAATCACTTTTAGGTGTTCGGTGGTGCTAATTTGGTCCGGCTCTAACCCCACTCCAATCGGGCGTTCTCCTGATTGACGTAACCCAATTGTGATTGCCCCTGTAATACTGTCCGTCTGTCCTTTGTTCGGGTACAAACGATAGATTCCATAATTGCTGGTTAGCAGGAAGATATTGGCAAACAGGGTTTCGCCCGTATCATTCCGTACCTCCACTGCATAGGTCTTGCTGGCGGAGGGGTCATAAGAAAGCAGGATACTCCCATCTGCCTGAGTCGGTTCGGGGGTATCAGATGCTTTGCGCCCCTGCGAGCCGGGTTCAACTTGCCTTAACGCCACCTTGACCTGACTGTCCAACGCCGCCGACTGCTCATTTTTAAGATTCAGCACGGCGCGGTGGCGTGCCATCGCTTCCAACCCCTGTCGCACCCGAATTGCTCCGATAGGCGCATCCTCCGCGGCAGAATCTGCATGGGCAAAGTCAACCGGCACCAATAACAATTTCCCGTCACCATCGTAAACGTGGTATTGGCCCGCAATCGCCTTTACCAGAAAAGGAGGATTGCTCTGTACATCGGCAATTTGGAGCAACAGCGAGGGTTGAAGTTGGTTGCCGTCCCCCGCGATTGCCGTCCGCAAACGGGCAATGGCATTGTCGCTTTCAGGCGTGCCATCACTTAAAAGCCCAACTTTCTGCATATTGGGGTTGTATGCCTGCGCAGTGATCACCGCCCGCGCAAATGGGGGGATGGTGGTTTGGGTGCGAACGTTTCCGGGTTCTTCGATAATTTCTGCTTCAGAGGTGGTGACATCGGCAGAAACCACCCGCACGTTTACAAGGGGATTCTTGCCCTTCAAATCGGCGCGGGAGCGGACTTCGGGCAAGTAAAGGGAAAGTTCGGTGCCTTCCCGAATATCATGCACCAAGCCGCCATCCAAACGGACGGTATTCCCGTCTACCCCTGTTACCTTGATAAAGGGGTACCGTTCCACCGTAACCCCTCCGAAAATTTTGCGGTCCCGTTGCCCTTCGCATTGGGGTTCCTGGCTTTTGTAAATCCCGTTGACTTGAGCCGCAACAGTTTCATGTAAGTCGCGGTAGGTTGCATCCGCAGGCATCCGCTTCAGGTATTCCAGCGCAAAGTAAGTTAATGCCCCGTTCCACAGCCGCGGCGACCCTTCGTATTCGCGGCTGAGTTGTTCATCCCGACAGCCCGAAATCAGGACATAGGGCATATCGCCCGATGTCCACCCGGCTACGCTGGGGGTGGTACTGCGGCTTGCGCCTGCCAATCGTGCGATTTTGGCGGCAATATCGGGCGGCAGGGGACGTTCGTCCGGCTCAATTTCGCGGCTTAAAGGGATGCTTTCATCAATCGGCAAATCACGGGTTCCCGACCCGCTATGGCAACTGTCCAAAATAACCGTAATATTACTGCCCTTCGCATTCGCCAATTCTTCCAACAACTCGCCCAATTCTTTATCCAGCAGATCCGTTTTGCCGGGGGTGCGGCTGTCATACGCTACCAGCGATTCGTGGTAGCCATCCGGCTCGATCCCCTGCATATCCCGCACCCGCGCCCCATGTCCGCTATAATGGAAGAAAATCTGGTCGCCGGATTGAATGGCGGGGTTGTTTATCAAATGGTCATGGAAGGCGGAAATAATCCCCTCACGGGTGGCTTCGTTGTCCCGTAGAATTTTGATGTGGTCGGAGGGAATATTGAGGTTTTCCAATAAAAAAATTTCTACTGCTTTGGTGTCATTCAAACAGCCGCGTAAAGGACGCACCCGACTGGCAGGGTCCCACTGGTTAATGCCGACTAGCAGAGCGAATAGGTTGCTCATAGGGGTATATCCCTTTCTAAACTGTGGAAAATGGGGGCAAGCGGGGCGGATGTGCTATATCAGATAAACGTCCTTACTTGAAATTTTCTCACGGAACGAAGAGGGAGGCAAGAGACACAACGAGGACGTTGTGTCCTCCAATCAATATCTTTTTAGGGATTTTAGTTGTCATTTGTCAGGATTTACGTTAGGATTACATCTAATATTCAGTCAAGGGAGAGGATTTTTAGAATCCCTCTCCTTTTTTATCCTTGCTTTTCGGGGTCTATCTTATGAAACCAGCCTTCATCCTCATTTTGCTGGTCGTTTTGCCGTTGCTGTTTCCATCACCGCCTGGTTACGCTACCGCCGCACCCGTAGATAGTGCGCCCTCACCCATACTTATCACGATTGCCAATACTTCCGGCACAACCCTAGCCGCTTCCATAGGTTTAGATCCAACGACTGTCACATTATCACGCATCCAAGCCAGCCCCGCCTACCCGGTGCTTGGAATTGCCGGGGCATTGGTATTGATTGCGTTGATTTTGATTTACAGGGTCTATCACAGCATCTAATCTTGCCGTTTGTCCGTATAGCAAGTACTGTTGGCATCATTCGACATCTGTACTTTCGGAGGAGTAGCATACCATGCGGCGGAAAAAACAACTGCGCGGGGCTGTCACCTTATTGATCATTGGCTTTGTGCTATGGCAGTTCTGGCAAAAAGTTGACTTTAATTTCTGGGTACAGATTCCGTGGTGGGGCGTGATATTGTTTATTGTCCTCATCGTTGTCATTTTGGAACGATTGGTCGAACGGGTAATCGGCGATTAAGACATTCCAAACAATCATAAAAGCGGCGTAGGAACGTTCCTGCGCCGCTTCTATTTTCAACGCACCTTCTGTTACGAAACGGGCTAAAAATCCTTAACATTGCCTTGCCCCCACCTTAACAATTCTACGATTGAATACATCGGATGGATAAATGGGTTTATTGCGCCTCTTTCAAAAATACCACCCCATTCATCTGTTGGTGTTTCCACGAAGCATCTAAACCTTCCCCACAATAGCAATACCTTACAGGAGAGATGTCGCAATGATACGACGACTATTTTCGCCGTTTGCGGTTCTTGGTGCGCTTGTAGCACTGTTCGCGCTGTTGGCTCTGCCGACCATGCCAAGCGTGACCGCCGCCCCCGCGCCCGAATCCACCGCCCCGCAGGGCAGTAACGCCCTTTCGATTCAGCCGATTGGAACGTTTAGCACCGGAGCCTTTGATGAAGGTGCCGCCGAGATTGTATCGTATGATGCCGCCAGCGAGCGACTCTTTATTGTCAACGCCCTAAGCGCAACCGTAGACATCGTTGACATCAGCGACCCGACCACCCCTACCCTTGTAGATACGATTGATGCCACCTCGTTCGGCGCATCGGTAAATAGTGTGGATGTTCATAACGGATTGGTGGCTCTGGCAGTGGAGAGCGACCCCACGACCGACCCCGGCGTGGCAGTCTTTACCAACATTAGCGGTACGGTTTTGTTTAGTGCCACCGTTGCGGCACTGCCCGATATGATTACCTTCACGCCCGATGGCGACTTTGTGCTGGTGGCAAATGAAGGGGAGCCGGGCGATGTAGACCCCGAAGGTTCGATTACGATTATTGATGCCCCCGCCGGAGCCAATGAACCGTTCAACGGTGGCGTGGTCACGGCAGGATTCACCCAATACAACGGGCAAGAAGATGCCCTCCGCGCCCAGGGGGTACGGATTTTCCCCGGTGTCAGTGCCGCCAACGATTTTGAGCCGGAATATATTGCAGTGTCGCCCGACAGTAGCACGGCGTATGTCACCCTGCAAGAAGCGAATACCGTTGCGGTGGTAGATATTGCCGGGGGAACTGTTACCGATTTGGTTCCGCTCGGGCGCAAAGATTGGAGCACCGTTGGCGCAGGGTTGGATGCCAGCGATGATGACGAAACCATCAATTTCCGGAATTGGCCTGTCTACGGCTTGTATATGCCGGATACGATTGAAGCGGCAAGCATTGGCGGCAACACCTATCTTTTCACCGCCAACGAAGGGGACGTTCGGAATGAAGATGCCCGTGTAGGATCCTTAACGCTTGATAGTACCGCCTTTCCCACTGCTACCATTTTGCAAGAAGATGCCAATCTGGGGCGGCTGTATGTTTCCGAGATTGATGGGGATACCGACGACGATGGTGCTTATGAAGAGCTCTATGCCTACGGCGCACGCTCTTTCTCCATCTGGAGCAGTGCCGGTGCATTGGTGTGGGATAGCGGCGACCAGTTGGAGCAAATCACCGCCGCGATTTACCCCGAAACCTTCAACGCCAGCAACACCAACAACACCTTTGACAACCGCAGTGATGATAAAGGTCCCGAACCGGAAGCCATCACCACCGGCACGATTGGCGGACGCACCTATGCCTTTGTCGGGTTAGAGCGTATTAGTGGTGTGGTGGTCTACGATGTAACCACCCCCACGGCTCCGGTGTTTGTGCATGACCTGAACAACCGTGATTTTGCCGTAGACCCCGAAGAAGGAACCGCCGATGGCACGGTGGGTGATCTTGCCCCGGAAGGGATGAAATTCATTCCTGCCAGCGAAAGCCCCAACGGGGAAGATTTACTGGTCGTTGCCAACGAAGTGAGCGGTTCGACAACGATTTACCGTGTTGCCAGCCCGGATGGTTCGGGCGCATTGACTTTGCTCCACAATAACGATGGCGAATCTACGATTCTGCCTATCAATAACACGGTTGAGGTTTCTACCGGAACCGTGCAATTGCCGACGGCGGGGGTTGCCGCCTATGCGACAGTCGTAGACCAAAATATTGCCGATGCCCGCGCCGCCGGAAATTCAGTTTTGAATGTGTATGCGGGGGATGCCTTTCTTGCCAGCGCAACGCTTGCCTGTAGCCTGCCGCCCGCTCCCGCCGATACGCCGGTGTATGATGCCGTTGCCCAGGCGATGATTCCTTACGATGCTCATATCTTCGGCAATCACGAATTTGATTACTCCCCGGATTTCTTAGAACGGTTCGTCCGTGCCTTTGAAACCAACGGAGTTCTGCAACAACCGTTCCTCAGTTCCAACCTTGATTTCAGTGCCGAAGCAGGCTGGGCGGATTTGTTGGATGCCGATGGTGTTTACGTTGCCAGCAGTACCGATGGGCGCGTGGTCGCACAATCTATGATTGTTTACGACAAGCGTACCGGGCAACGCTTCGGCGTGGTGGGCGCGACAACATGGTTGCTCCCGACCATTTCCAGCCCGCGTGATGTGACCGTAACGGAAGACATCACCAGCACGGCAACGGTTGCCCAAACCGAAATTGACCGTTTGTATGATGAGTACGGGATTCGCAAAATCATCTTTGTCAGCCACCTGCAAGATGTGGACAATGACAAAGATCTGGTCAGTTTGCTTTCTCGCGTTGACATAGCGGTTGCGGGCGGCGGCGACGAATTGTTGACCAACCCGAACATTCCCGACACCATCGAATTGCTCCCCGGCGAACAGGCAACCAGCGAAGGTAATTATCCCTTTGAGCAAGAAGATGCCGACGGGCGCACCGTTTACATTGTGACCACTGCCGGAAACTACAAGTATATGGGGCGGCTGGATGTGCTGTTCGATGCTGATGGTGAAATTGCCAGCATTGATCTGGATACCAGCTATCCGCAGCGCGTCATTCCTACCAGCGATGTCGCCACCCAACTTGGCTTGACCGATGCGGTTACGCCCGACGCGGAAATCGTGGCAAATGTGGTAGACCCCGTAGAAGCCTGTCTGGATACCTTCGCCCAAACCACCGTGATTACGACCGAGATTCCGTTAGATGTATCGCGGAATACGGTACGGGGCGCGGAAAGCAACGGGGGGAACTTGATTACCGATGGCTATATCTATACCTATGATCAAGTTGCCGCCGAAAACGGTCTGCCGCCCCGTATCGTCACGGGTACGTTGAGTGTGGGTGACGACCCGGTTTATGTTATCGCCCTGACCAACGGCGGGGGGATTCGCCAAAACGCGGGCGATACACTGGAAGTCGGACCCATCAGCCGTCTGGATACGCTTAATGTTCTACCCTTCGACAATTACCTGACGGTGGTAACGGAAGTCACCCCGACCGAATTGCAAGGGATTTTGGAACGGAGTGCATCCGGCTTGCCCGGAGCGGCGGGTCAATTCCTGCAACAATCGGGCATTGATGTCGTTTATACGGTGAATCGCTCGGTGGATAGCCGTGTGAAAAGTGCAACACTTGCGGACGGCACAGCGATTATCCAAAATTACAATGTGGTGGAAGGTGCGCCGAATGTCTACGTTGTGACCAACAGCTTCACCGCCAATGGTGGGGACAATTACGTGACCTTCGCGAACATTCCCGCCGACCGCAAAGTACGCTTGTTGGATGATGGCGCGACGATCAGCTACGAGCGTGGCTTGTTGCTCTATCTGGCTTCCAACGAGTTCCCTACCAACACCATCCTCGCTGATGACCCGCGCTACCAACCCGGTGGTGAGGGACGGATGATGTTCAATCGCGAACGGTATATGCCCTTCATTTTCGTCCTGTCCGGAGCAGAGACCGAAGAGTAATCGTTTACTGAAAGTAAACACAAGAGGGTCAGCCGTGTGGCTGACCCTCTTATTGTTTAAAACCAAAACCCTAAGGGGAATAGTAGGGGCGGGTGGTCGGAATGGCGTATTTACCCTTATAGAGCGCACACCCGCCCGCCGTTGCCGCCAACCCACGCCCCATTTTTGACACGGGCGGGTCTTTACCGATGGGTGGATGGCTCTCCATTCCGATGACCCGCCCCTACCTGACAAGGTTTGGGACGAGATTGCATATAACTTGATAAATAGGGGTAATCCTTCCTTAGTCCTTTGGGTTAGGGACAAGTATCATTTTATAAATTCATTTTCAATCCCAGTATTTCGAGATGCATTATTTATAAAGCCTGAACCATCACATCACGGTTAAATTCCCAATGTGGTGAGTCATCCATGCTACGCCATTCCCGATAACAGGTAATGACAGGGTGAATAAATTGGTCCTGCAAATAGGGCAGAGGATGACTATATTCAAC
>CBKYSX010000081.1:0-10093 GCA_966690745.1 uncultured Ardenticatenales bacterium | reverse complement strand
CCGGATAGTAAGAAACGTTTGCTACTCTCCAAGAGGTTATCCGTAGAATTAGCAACTGTAGCAATCGTCGTCCCCTATCACGGTGGCTACCGTGCAAAGGGGTAGCCTTTGCACTAGCCGTCGTAGCCATCGTCAACAACACCTACCCCTTGCGAAGCCTATCGGAACAGTCGAAACCATTAGCAACCTTCGCAACCCTCTGTCCACCTCTTAAAGATTCCCCCACAGTTGGCTGAAGCGGACTTCCCCTAGCAACGTGAGGTTTCAACCTCACGTTGCTAACACTCCCGGTCACCTCCAGCGAAAAATATCCTTGAATCCCCTCTTCTTTTATGGTACAGTCTACCGTCGTTGATTGATAGAAGCAGGCATGAGGACATAAGACATGATTGACCTACACAGCCATATTTTGCCGGGGGTAGATGATGGACCGGGCGATTGGGAAGGAACGCTGGGGATGCTCCGCATCGCGGAGGAGGGAGGCACCACCACCATTGTGGCAACCCCCCACTCCCATGATTACTGGCGGGCGGCGCAACCCCCGGAAATACTCATTCCCCGCCTCGTAGCAGAAGCCAACCAACGCGCCGCCGATGCAGGCTTAACCATCAAAGTCTTACCCGGACAGGAATGTCAGGCATTGCCGGGATTGGTGCAAGATTTAGACCGCATGACCTGCCAGACCCTCGCCCATTCGCGCACTGTGCTAGTGGAATTGCCTTTTATGATGTGGCCCCCACACACAGAATCGTTGATTTTTAATTTGCAACTGGCAGGTTATACGGTGCTCCTCGCACACCCCGAACGGTACAAAGCCGTGCAGGAAGACCCTTCCCGCCTTGCCCCGCTTATGGAACGCGGAGTCTATGCCCAGATTACCACCACCAGCGTCATGGGGCGCAACGGACCGAAAGCACAAGAACTGACACGCCAACTGGTCGAACTCAATTGGGCGCATGTGTTGGCAAGCGATGCCCACAGCACCGGGGGACGGAATCCGCGCCTGGATGAAGCCGAAGCAGAACTGTCACGCTGGACGGATGATGCCACTGCCCGACGTATGGCATTTGATACCCCCCTTGCCCTCCTCAACGACCAATTACCCGATGTTCCCGACCCGCTTCCTTACGAACCACGCCGTAAAAAAATCTTCGGTCTATTTTGAGGTAGGTGGCATAGCCCACCTACCTAGGTGCTTCCTGTAACGCACGCTCTATCGCCTGTTCCAATGTCATGTGCCGCCCTGCGATTCGCGCATTCTCGAAGTCTGTAACATCAAGTTGCGTCCGTACAGCGGCAACCATTCCATCAAATTCCTGACGGTCTGGTGAATCGTAAAAAGCACCCAGCCGCTCCATCGCGCTTTCAACGGTGCCGAATAGACGCGCCGCGAATTGGGGTTGCCCTGTCGCGCCCAGCATCCCTGCAAACGCCGCTAAACATTCAGCCATTTCAGCGTGTAACCCCAAGTCGTAGGCGAAACGCAGTGCCTCCCATGCCAATGAAAGTCCTTGCTCATGGTGGTGTTGATGGCGGGCGACAAAGGTCAGATTGAGAAGTGTAACAAGGGTGCCCCGTATATCACCTATCCGGCGGTAAAGTGCCAATGCTTCCTCGTATCCCTGACGGGCACGTTCATCATCGCCACCAAAACGGTATATCTCGCCCACGATGGTCAACCCATGTGCTACTCCGGGTGCATAATCAATCTCGCGGAACAGTGCCAACCCCGCTTCAACTGTTGGTACCGCTTCCGGTGTTTCCATCATAGAATACCCGAGACGAATAAGCGCGTAGGCAGAATAGTGTCTGTCTTCGTGCCGCTGTGCCACCGCCAGAGCCTGTTCCAACAACGGTATATGGCTGTCGAAATTACGCACCATCATCATGTGCGCCGCCCCAATCAAAAATTTTGCATGGTGTCGTTCCGGCGCAGAGTCAAGCATGGGTAAAAGCCGTTCACACCACTGCAACCCCTCTACGTGATGCCCTCCGACATACCAGTACCAGCTCAACGCACCCGCAATGCGTACCCCCTCCGGTACGTACTCCTCTCGCAACGCCCACGCTAATACTGTGCGTAGATTTTCTTGTTCCGCTTCCAGGAGTTGAAACCAACGTTTTTGCCCTGCCAAACGCATTTCCGGCTCCGCTCGTTCGGCGAGTCTGACAAAATAGGTTGCGAATCGTCGCCGTACAGTTTCGTATTCGGTATCTTCCTCCAACCGCTTCCGGGCATAATCGCGAATGGTTTCCAGCATACCAAAACGGGGGTCGCCGCCCGCTGTCTCTTGCTGTTGGATCAAACTCTTATCTACCAGTGATGCCAACACGTCGAAGCTATCTGTATCAGGACTATCCCCGCAAACAACCTCAACCGCTTCCAATGAACATCCCCCTGCAAAAAGTGCCATCCGTCCGAACAACCGCTTCTCAGCGATATTCAGCAGGGTATAGCTCCACTCAATCGTATTTTGTAAGGTTCGTTGTCGGTCCGGCGCGTCGCGTACACCCCCTGTTAGCAGGGTGAGGGGGCTTTCCAGCCGTTCCAACAAAGTTTGCGGGGTCAATACCTTGCAACGCACCGCCGCCAGTTCGATAGCGAGGGGCAATCCGTCCAACCGCCGACAGATTTGGGCAATAACAGGCGCGTTGGCGTGGTCAAGCATAAAATGCGGGTTCGCCATGGTTGCGCTTTGCAAGAATAAAGCACCTGCCTCCGAAGCAAGAATTTCTTGTGTAGAGGGCATTTCAATCGAGGGGAGCGATAGAGGCGGAACCGGATACACCTGTTCACCCGAAAGCCTCAACGCCTCGCGGCTGGTCACCATCAATTTCAACGAGGAAGTAGCCGCCAGCAATTCGGCAAGCAACGGAGCGGCATTGATAACATGTTCAAAGTTATCCAGGAGCAACAGCATATGGCGGGCGGCGAGTACCCGTTTCAGCGTCGCCTGCAACGGTTCTTTCGGATGTTCCAGAATGTTGAGCGCGGTAGCGATGGCACTCCCCACCATTGTCGCGTCGCTAACAGGCGCAAGGTCAACGAAATAGACCCCATCCGCAAAGGTGGTACTAATTTCCGATGCCACACGCAACGCCAACCGGGTTTTGCCTGTACCCCCCACTCCTGTAAGCGTGAGCAAACGGGTAGACTGCAATAGGTTTGTGATAGTGGCAATTTCATCATCCCGCCCGATAAAGGGGGTAGCAGGTCGTGGGAGTGATATACCGGGCATGGGGCGCGGCAACAGAGTTTCAGAGCCGCCCAAAAAGCCAATCTCCTTTGCCCGTGCCACTGCCTGTGTCCGGTTACTGACACCCAACTTGCTATAAATCTGGCGGTTATACCAGCGCACCGTATTGAAGCTAAGGAACAATGCCGCCGCTATTTGCTGGTCGGACAGCCCTGTCGCCAGCCGATCCATGATCTCCTGTTCACGTATCGTGAGCGGCTCATATGGGTCCGCGCCTTCAAGGTTACTCATCGTTGCTATTGAGGAAGGTACGTAAAACGGTAATGAATTTCGACCACGCCGGTTCATGCTCGGTCAGTAAATGGTTTTGGCTTTCAAGCGCAACGAACTGGGCGTTGGGAATCAGGGAAGCAAGCAATCGTCCCTCTTCAAAAGGCACCGCCGCATCCCCGCGGGTATGGATAACAAGGGTTGGCACCCGCACCAACCGCGCAATCGCCCGTATATCGGTACGGTGCATCTCACTTTCCAGTCGGGCGGCATTTTCAGCTGAGGTGGAAATCCGCATCAGCTCATCGAACGCCCGCAATTCCTCACTACTCATATTGGGGCGTAATTGCGTCGCAAACACTTGCCGGAACGCCGGATTTTCGCGTCCCCATCCTACCCGCATCAAATTAGTCAGTAATTTTTCCTCGGCAATTTGCTCTTCTGTCAGGTCGCGGTTCAGCCAGCCCCGTGCATAAGCACCAAACAGAATCAGGTGGCTTACCTTTTCGGGGCGACGCACTGCATACGTCACAGCCACGGTCCCCCCCTGCGACATGGCAAACAGGGGAAATTTTTGCACCCCGGCAGCTTCCACCACTGCTTCAAGGTCATGAACCCACGCTTCAAAAGAAAAATCCTGAATATCCCAATCGGACAAACCATTACCCCGTTCATCGTAGCGAATCAACGTGTGGTCATGGGAAAACGCCTCCAGCCAATGCCGCCATACGGGGCTTTCCCAATCGTATTCCAGATGGCTCATAAACGTGGCGGTTTTTACCAATGGCGGACCAGTGCCGCTACGCGCATAGGCAATTCGTGTCTTATCAAAACTCGTGGTGAAGTGAACTTTTTGGGTAGGTGTCGGATATTTTGGGGCGGTGGCAGAAGTGGAAGAAGTCTCAACCGCTTGCAAAATACCCGATGCCCTCGCCCGCGCCACCGCCTGTGTCCGGTTGCTCACCCCCAATTTACTGTACAGCTGGCGGTTGTACCACCGAACTGTGTTGGAGCTGAGAAACAGTGCCGCCGCGATCTCCTGATCGGATAGCCCGGCGGACAGATGCCCCAAAATCTCTAGTTCACGCCCGGATAACGGTTCCGGCGAGGTCGCGTTAGGCTCCATCTTCATCGCTCCATACAACACATCGGTAGTGAATCAACGCGGATACCATCCATCATACACCACCTAACCCGCTTTTTCCATCCATTCTCCATCCAAATGAATGGCGACAGCCAAACGGATATTCCCTATGCTTCCTTAGTAGAAATCTACCTCTGCACACTATGTTGGCTTCAATAAAGGTGCACGGGGTGCGTCAATGAACCTTTCAAGGAGTGCGATATGTCCGAATTCACTGCCAATTCACCATCACGTCCACGCGCTGAAACCACCGGAGGGTTGTGGGGGGTGCTCGCCTTTGTCTATGGTGCGTTTTGTTATGCCGTATTTCTCTTTACCTTCCTCTACGCGATAGGCTTTGTCGGTAACTTCCTTGTCCCGAAATCCATTGACTCCGGCACGATGCCCTCGCTGGTAGAGGCGTTGATGGTCAATGTCTTACTTCTGGCGGTTTTCGCCATCCAGCATAGCCTGATGGCACGTCCTGAATTCAAACGAGCATGGACCAAAATCGTCCCGCGCCCGATTGAACGCAGTACCTACGTATTGTTCGCTAGCCTTGCCCTGTTGCTCCTCTACTGGCAATGGCAACCGATTACAAGGGTGGTATGGTCGGTGCAAAACACATGGGGACAATGGGTGCTTTATGGCTTATATGCCCTCGGCTGGCTCATCGTCTTCCTCGGCACGTTCATGATTAACCACTTTGACCTGTTCGGTCTACGTCAGGTCTACCTGAATCTGCGGAACCGCGAATACCATGACCTCGGCTTCCGTACCCCCTTCTTTTACAAATTCCTGCGCCACCCCATTATGCTGGGCTTCATTATCGCTTTCTGGGCAACCCCTGTCATGACGGGCGGGCATCTCCTCTTTGCGATAGCGACCACCGCCTACATCCTCATTGCCATCCAATTAGAAGAACGTGACCTGGTTCGACATTTGGGCGACCAATATAAGGACTATCGCCGTACCACGCCCATGCTTATCCCCCGTCCACCTAAACAGTAAGCAAACGGGAGGAACCATGCTTCGCGGAGAAACCATTCACTTGCGCCCTGTTCGGGAAAGTGACCTCGATACGTTGTTCCTGTGCCTGACGGATATTGGCAATCGGGGGGATTATTTCCCGCTTAACATCTCTTCGGAACCAGGCTTTCGTAAACAATTTCAGGAGAGTGGTTACTGGGGTGAGGACAAAGGACTTCTGCTGATTGTCCGACCGGGAGCCGCCATCATCGGGCATATCGAATTTTTTAAGCCGGTTGCCTATCTGGATGGGTATGAACTCTCCTACCTGCTCTATGACCCTGCTGAAAGAGGAAAAGGCGCGGTATCGGAAGCCGTTGCCCTGCTGACGCGCTACCTCTTTGACACCAAAAAAGTCAATCGCATCCAGCTTGTAATTTACCCGCATAATCTCGCATCGCGGCGGGTAGCGGAAAAAAACGGATTTGTGGAGGAAGGAACCATGCGGGGTGCTTGGTATCATCGCGGGCAATACCACGATGTTACAGTCTTCGCCCTGCTCCGGCGGGAACATAACACACTTTAGGCGTGTTGCTTATGGTGGCTAAACAATCTGTTAAGAAACGGCTCTTGTATATACACAAGAGCCGCTTCTGTTTGGAATAACATAGCATTACATCGTTGCTGTAAAGTCGTTAGCTTATCGGTAGCCCCCGGTGGAGCGAAGCGAAACCGGGGGTGGGCAATAGTAACTCTCCTTTTTGGAATGTACCCCGTTTGATGGTAGATTCTGCCCTTGCGAAAGGGGCATTTTCCCCTCCCCGCCCCCGATTTATCCGGGCGGTGCAAGGTAGTACCACAAAGGACGACACACCTATGAAGGGTTTGATTCTATCAGGGGGCAAAGGGTCACGCCTCTACCCTTTAACCTATACGCGCGCAAAACAATTGGTGCCGGTGGCAAACAAACCGGTACTCTTCCGTGTCATTGAAACACTCCGCGATGCGGGGATTACGGATATTGGCATTGTCATCGGGCACACCGGACCCGAAATCCGCGAGGCGGTGGGCAAAGGCAACCAATGGGGCGTGAACATCACTTACATTGAACAAGACCAACCCCTCGGCTTGGCACACGCCGTCAAAGTAGCGCGGGACTTTTTGGGCGATGAAAAGTTTGTCATGTTCCTTGGCGATAATGTGATTCAAGGTGGCATTGCGAATTTAATTCGGGATTTTGACAGCAAAGGCTACAACTCGCAGGTCGTGCTAACCCCCGTGGAAGAACCGCAACATTATGGCGTGGCGGAATTGAGCGAAGGGGAAGAGCGGCATATTGTCCGTTTAGTAGAAAAACCCCGCGTGCCTCCTTCCAATCTGGCATTGGTCGGTATCTATATGTTCGATGCCAACATCCATACTGCCACCGAAGCCATCAAACCCTCATGGCGCGGCGAACTGGAAATCACCGATGCCATTCAATGGCTCGTCACCAATGGCTACGACGTTCACCCCTACGTCCATCGCGGTTGGTGGATTGACACCGGCAAACCGATTGATATGCTCGCCGCCAACGCTAAAGTTCTGGAAGAAATTCCCCACGAAAACAAAGGGTATGTGGATCGGGATTCCGAAGTAGACGAACGGGTGACCATTCAAGAGGGAGCCGAGATTATCAACTCCGTCGTGCGCGGTCCCGCCATTATCGGCAAAAACACCCGCTTGATTAATGCGTATATCGGACCCTTCACCAGCATTTTCCACGATTGTGTCATCGAAAACTCTGAAATCGAACAATCTATTGTGTTGGAACATTGCCGCATCAAGGACATTCCCCACCGCATCGCCGATTCCCTCATCGGGCGCTACGTTGAAATCACCCGAAGCGAATACCGCCCCCGCGTCCTCAAATTGACGTTGGGGGATAATAGTAAGGTTGGAATTCTTTAGAGCGTAGAGAGGAGAGGTTGGTTCAACATCCCTCTCCTCTCTACGCTTTTTTAGGGTGCGGACTGTTGTACGGTGGACGGGAGCGCGGGCGACGGCTACTTAGCGTAAAGCCTAGGAGTGTTACCGTAGTGAATGTAAGTAGTGCCATTACCCTGTCAGGATAGCGTTTGACTTCCGCCTCTTGTGCATCTTGTGCCGCAAATTTTGCCTGTTGGTCGGGTGTAAGGTATTCAGGGGCTTGCCGCAACAGCAGAATAGGGTGGTTCACCTCAGCGAAGAGCCAAATTGCCCACCCAAGCACCGTCCGTTCTGTTGCCTGCAATACCACCCCCTGTTGCCCTGCCGCCCATCCAATCGGTTCATAATTCGCTCTGTTGAACTCTACAATGGGTTGCTTGCTTTGGGCATCTACAATGACAGGCGCAACGGGGTTACGCCCACCGCGGTAAGCGACATCGGTAGGCGAGAAATAAAAGCGGCGGTCAGGGGTGTAGATGGACGTTGGATTGATGGGTTCAATCCCCAATTCGCGCACATGAGCGGCAATGTTCTCGCTATCTTCAAACATGTAATTCGTGGTATACGCCTCTATAATAACAGGAGTCGCCGAGGTATCCCCAAGATAGGTTGGAACTAAAATAAGATTTCCCCGAACGATATAAACGGCAGAGGCTTGTCGAATAATAGGCTCCAAATCGGCAGGAATCCCGTCGGCAAGATGAATCTCCTTTTTAATGGTTTCCAGGCGTACGGTCTGTTGGGTTTCCAGGTTCAACATAGACCAATCTCACGTAGAGCCATACCGCCCTTTAATTAATACCCATTCGTCAGTAATATACATGGGTGCGGCTACTGTTACCATCTAAGAGCCACCCGTATTGACAGCGGAAGGTGCAACTTCTTCGGGAAAGAGGATGCGTTGATGGGACTTCGTTTCCAAATCGTAAAGCGTGAAATTATCTCCATTGTCATATAACAATGTTTCCCCGCCTGGTAGCAAATATGCCGAAAAACGTGCGAATGGCTTATAGCGTGACGATACCAAAACATCCACATTGGTAGGATAACGACTTTCCTCGCTGTTGTCGGGACAATGAGGATGGAATATAAACATTACGATAGGGAGGGCGGGTACCCATCCCCAGCAATACCCCCAGAACAGGGTGGCTCCTAGGGCGATGGTAGAAAGTAGAGCGAGTAACCGGAAGGCGAAGCGATGGGATAGCATACAGGATAAGATCTTTCAGGGTGTGAAGTGATGCGACTAGCCATACTCTACCCGGACAAAAGTGCCATTCCCATAACAAGAAGTGCCAAAAAGTGCCATCTTTGAACGGGATTTTCATTGGAACATGGAACCGCGGAGGGGGTTAGGGGAGTTTTCCTTCGTCTGTTGCTATATAGAACAAGCACTAAAAAGAAGGGGAGAAGCGATTGGCTTCTCCCCTTCTTTTTAGTGCTCTGCAAGATGCTTATGCGACGGGGCGAGGACGTTTCAGCCAACGCCATAGCGTGAATACCAAAAGGGGGATGCTGATAGCCGTCAATAGAAGCATTCCCCCATCCGCATATCGTTTGGCTTGCGCTTCCGCTACATCTTTCGCGGCAAAGGCTACCTGCTGTTCGGCGGATAAGTGTTCGGAGGCTTGGCGCAAGAGTAAAATAGGACGGTCAAACTCCGCATGACAGACGAAAAACAGGAGGACACACGTTCGTTCTGCCGATTGCATTACCACACCCTGTTGCCCATCTGCCCATCCAATCGGTTCATAATCGGCTCTGTGGAAGGTGACAATCGGTTGGTGGCTTTGGGCATCTACAATCGCAGGGTGGACCTCAGGGTTAATCGCCCAGGATTTATCGGCGGGCGCATAATAAAAGCGGCGGTCAGGGGTATAGGTGGATTGGGGATTGATGGGTTCAACGCCCAACTCAAGGAGATGCGCGACCACACGTTCAGTATTTTCCCGCGTTGGGTTATCGATATATCCGTTAATAATCACGGGGGTGGTTGTCGTATCCCCAAGATAGGTTGGCACCAAGATAATATTGCCCCGATAGACATAAACCATCGGATATTCTCGGATCATGGGCACCAATTCGGCAGGAATCCCATCAGCAAGGTTGACTTCTCTGATCATGACCTCGGCAGGTAACCTCTGATTGGTTTCCAGATTCAGCAACCCCGCCTCGTTCACCAATGCCCATTCATCGGTAAGATAAGTGGGCCAATGATTGATCGGGTCGGGAAAGAGAATCGGTTGATGGCTCTGTCTTTCCAAATCGTAAATGTTCATCGTCCATCCATCGTCATAGATCACTTTTTTCCCACTGGGTAGCAAGTATGCCGCATAGGGTGCCCATGGTTTATAACGCGCCGATACCAACACATCCACCTCTTGCGGATAGTGGCTTTCTTCACTCCCGTTGGGACAATGTGCGTTGAAAAGGAAGGCGAAGATGGGAAATTGGGGAACCCAAGCCCAGCAATACCCCCAAAAGAGGGTGGCACCGAGCGCAATGATACAAAGCAGGGCGATTAATGGGAAGGGAAGGCGATGGAATGACATGACCGATAAGACCT
>CBKYSX010000080.1:0-10293 GCA_966690745.1 uncultured Ardenticatenales bacterium | reverse complement strand
CGACAGGCACTTTGTACCTTGAAAGCATGAAATATAGGTTCATACCAAAAGAGGGAGGTTTTGACCTCCAGCTTTTACGTATTTATCCATTTAAATGGTCTATACGATTATGGAAATGAAGCCGCCATGCCGCCCGATTGGGAAGGTTTATATATTCAAACAGACTCACGGAGGTATTGTGGGTCTTCACTTCGCACTGCCGCCACGCCCCGATATTGAATACGTGGTCAAACATCGCATCTACCACACCCCCATGACAGACGATTAATACCGTCTTGCCGTTCTGCTCCTGCGCCAGATGTTCCACAAATCGCCCAACCCGAACCCGAAAGTGCATATACGATTCGCCTTCCACGTCTGTCGTTAAGTGTGCATAGGGAAACGCCGAGGGTTCAATCGTGCCGGGCGGGGGCAATTGCCCTACTTCATACGCGAGATGATTCCACCGACTGCTCCCCATCTCGCGGAGCGCGTCTTCAAAAATCGGTACAAGCCCGTATGCCTCTGCCAATGGTGTCGCCGTTTCCCGCGCCCGGAGCAGAGAACTACTGTAAATGGCTTCAACATCCGGCACAATCGTTGGCAACCAGGCGGCAAGCTTTCCTGCCTGTTCGTGTCCCAATGCCGTCAATCCCTGGTCCCGGTTCGGGTCGCTAAAATCGGGAAGGTTTACATGGCTTTGTCCGTGACGAATGAAATAGAGGTGCATATACCAGACCCAAAAGGAGCGACAAGAACAATCCTTGCCGCTCCTCTTCGGATACATTTGTAGCTTTTACTGCGCGCTTAGGTGTTCCGCACGGTCGTGGAAATGCAACCGCCATTTTTCGCGGTTCGGCAATTCCACATATTCAAAAAGACTGACCGCCGTGTTGCGGGTCCACACTTCACAGCGTCGCCACGGACCAATGTTAAACACATGGTCGAAGATAGATTCCACGACCCCCCCGTGACAAACCACAATGATGGTTTCGCCATGGTGTCGGTTGCGTAACTCCTCGACAAAACGTCCCACGCGGGTGCGGAAGTGCATCATGGATTCCCCTTCTTCGTCGCCAATCGCCGAATAGGGGCGTTCTGATGCCCAGAATTCATTGGGGAAGGTGGGCATTTCATCAGGACCATAGGCGAGATGGTTCCAGCGATTGCTCCCAATTTCGCGGATATGGTCGTCAAAAGTCGGGGCAATATCGTAGGCAGTGGCGAGGGGGGCAACGGTTTCGCGGGCACGAAGCATCGAACTGCAATAAATCGCGTTGACTTCGGGCAGAAATTTCGGAAGCCATCCCGCAAGCTTTGCCGCTTGCTCTTTCCCCAAATCGGTCAACCCTTGATCGAAGTTGGTGCCATCCCAATCCGAGAGGTTGACAAAACTTTGTCCGTGTCGCACGGTGTATAAGCGCATAATGTTGTCCTTTTTTGGTTATCGGTATTTCAGAATCACCCGTTCCAGCGCATCTAAGCCGCGTTGGACAACGGGGAATTCCGGACCAAAACTGATCCGGCAGTAACTTTGATAGCGGGCATTGACCCGCCGTTTGCCGGGGTTGACATCGAAGAAGTAGCCCGGCACGGTTATCACTTTTTCCAGCAAGCCTTCTTCAAAGAAGCGGCGGCTATCCTGCAACGGCTCCGGCAGATTAGCAAGGTTCGCCCAGACGTAGAAGGTTCCCTGTGGCTCTGCTTCAACCACAATCCCCATCTCGCGTAAACGGTGCAGGGTATAAGCCCGTTTTTCGCCGAAAGTGGTTTGCACTGCCCGCGCCTCGCGTTGTACATGGTCGGGGTCTAGCAGGGGCAGAACTTGGTTTTGGAAGGGATTGTTGGCTCCCCCATCCAGAAAAGAACCTGCGCTGGCGATGAGGTCAATGACTTCTTTGGGTGCAACCGTCCAACTGATACGCCACCCCGGATACCGCCAATTTTTGGTTAAGCCATCCACAATGATGACCGGATCGCGGTTGACATCTTCCACGTATGCCGCCGCCGAAACCATCGGCGGGTCGGTGCTTTCCGAAACAGGCGCGGTTTCATAGATGAAATGGGAATAGAACTCATCTATGACAAAAGCACAGGCACAGTCCCTCGCCAATTCGACCCATTGCGCTAAAGATTCCCCCTGCACCAACTGCCCCGTCGGGTTACAGGGATTGCTGACCAGAATCGCGTTCAAGCCCCGCCCCAAAATCTCCCGTTTCAGTTCAATCGGGTTGATGCGGTAACGTGACCCCGGACCGAGCAAAATGGGAATGGGGACGAAGGTGCGGAAGGAACTGAGCAGTTCTTCGTAGGCGGTGTAATCGGGCAGAAAATGCCCCATGTTGATATTGCCCAGCGCGGCGGCAATGCGGGTCAGGGCGGCGCGTCCCCCACCGGCAATACTCACATTCTCATACGTGTATTGGCTGGATTTGCCCTGCCGGTAGAGGTAATTATACAGCTCTGCTACCTTCTGCCGTAATGCTTTTTGCCCTGCAACGGGACCATAGCCGAAATTGGCGGGGTCAATGGCAAGGTTGGTGATACGCGGCGGTGCATCGGGGAGGATTCCGGTTTCGGGCGACCCTTGCCCTAAATTTACCCATTCCTGGTTGCTATACGAAAAGCCGAGGGCTTCGGCACGGTGCATCACATAAATCACCCCGGTACGTGGCACCGCACGAAAACCGGGGATGGGGGAAGTATCAGGTTCCATAAAATGGGGTCCGTTCACACCAACCCGAACGGAGATGGTCGACATGAGAATGGTCAACAAGTCGGGGAGTATATCATAGAACGGCGAAAGATGGCTTTTAGCACTACAAGCCGAGCCATAGTTTGAGGGATTTCTCTAAAATCCGGGCATCAGGAGGCACTATCTTTCCAATTCGCTTAACAACAATATTTTTATCAATTGTGTAAATTCCTCGCTTCACAGCAGTCGCCACTTTTAAGCCACTTCGTTTCCAATTGGCAAGCACAAATTCACCCGGTAACAAATTCTGAGTGTTACTTGTCAAAGGGACTATTAACAAATCTTGAGAAGGATATTGAGGGTTGACAATGATGGCGGGGCGAATTTTAGAGGCAGATAAATCGCTGAATGGATAGCGAACCAGAATGATATCAAGCGTCGAGTAACTCTGCATATACATCGTCCTCGTCATTATTCCAGATTTTATCCAGACTGGACTTAGACGCATCTTGCCAGAATTGAGAATCTTCCTCATCCTCTGTCAGGATTGTAATAATGACCTTGGTTCCATCGGGTACGTTAAGCGGTTCCAACAGTTCGATTTGTCCATCTTGAACCACTGCCCATGAAGAGTGCAACATCCTTACCTCCCAAAAAGGTAATAGTGGTAAAGTATTCCAAAGTATACCATGTTTTGTTGCTATTCTATCTTGACGCAAGAATCTACCGGGCCTGCTCCCTCAATAACTCAAGGGCTTCTTCTACCTCTCCCCCCTTCCCTTCTTTCAACACACCCAAAGCATAATCAACATTATTCAGATGTTGATACAGCCGAACTTTGCGCTCCAAATGCGATGTATGCACAGCGTCGTATTGTGCTATAAACGTTTGAAAGAGTGCCTCGTTGTAATCCTCATAGATGTAAATTAAATCCCACGCCGGATCGCCGATACAGGCATCGCCAAAATCTATCACGCCTGTTAATACTCCCGCTTTCACATCGCCCAGAAAATGGTCAGGGGATAAATCACCATGAAGCAAGGCGGACGTATAGGTATGTAAGTCAGGGTCGGTGGCGTATTCCGCAAAGAGGGATTCGTAATACTCCCATACCTCTTTCGACAAGTGCGGCGCAATATGGTTTCGTCCCTCCGCCATGATACGGGTCAAATGGGGTAAAGGTTCAAGATGGCGAAGCCCGCAAGGCTGAACGTCATCAAGCGGGATCGTATGGAGTGAACGGGTAAAGGCGACCATTTGGGCAATCAGGGAGGGTTGGGCGGCGGCGGAAAGGCTTGTCACCACTTCATCTTCCAACGGTTCGCCCGCCAGATACGGGTAGCCCATCATCGCTTCGCCTGTGTCCGTCCCTATCCCTGTGAGCGTCGGGAGGGGAACCGATACTGAAAGATGCCGTTCTATTATCGGCAGAAGGCATTGCTCCCTCTGTATCGCGGCAGAAGCGGCGGTATGTTTGGCGAAGCGAAAGACGTAATCATCGTTCACCCGATAACAGTCGCAGAAATCCCCTTCCCCCAACCATTTTACCTGTTCGATTTCGGGTGCTGTACCATTGGTGAGAGCGAAAGGTGGAAGAAATACATTGTCATTTTGCGACATGAGATGTTATCCAACAGTTTTGAGTTTAGAGAATTAAGAAAGAAACCGAGTTTTCAACGGCAGAAACTCGGTTTCGTCTGGTTCGGGGTATAGTTGCGAGATTTACAACAAGCCCCGCGCCTTCAATTGCAGATAGCGGTTAATCACTGCCGCATTGAGTTGGTGGGCGGGAACATCAATCGTTAATACCCCACGCTGTTCCAATCGGTTGAGAATCAGTCGCCGCTCATCTATCAATTGTTCCGCAATCGCCCGTTCATAGACCGCCGCCGCACTTGTAGGGGCTTGTTGTGCCAGTGCCAATACGCCAGGGTCGTTCATGGTAACAACAAGGGGCAAATGGCGCGGATAGAGCGAGGACATCGCCGTTACAAGGTCATCCAGATTGCTTCCCGAAGCAAGGTCGGTATAGAGCACCATCAGGGCGCGACGGGGGCGACGCACTTTCAGATAAGAAATCGCCTCTTGATAATCCGGCACGGTGGGTTGGCTGTTGATCGCATAAAGGGCTTCCAACAATCGTTGGAACTGCACCGAGCCTGTTTTTGGGGGCAAATAGTTCATCACCTCGTCGGCAAAGACCATATTACCCACATAATCCCCTTTTAAGCCCGCCACATACCCCAACAGCAGGGTGCTGTTAATCGCGTAATCCAATTTCGCCAATGGACCAATCGGGGCACGCATCAATCGCCCCGCATCCAGCAGGGTAATCACATTCTGGGAGCGTTCGGTTTGGTATTCCACCGCAATCGGTTTGCCGCGTCGCGCTGTGGCTTTCCACGAAATCACGCGATATTCATCGTCGGGGGTGTAATCGCGCAATCGCTCAAATTCCATCCCATGCCCGCGCAGGCGCAATTTCCGCAAACCCAATTCGTTCAATCGTCCTGTCCGCGCCAGTAATTCATATTTGCGGGTCTCTAACAAATTGGGATACACCTTGACCGGCGCGGCAGTGTCATACGTCGCTTGGCGTATCATCAACCCCAACAGACCCGACCAGCGCAGGTTGGTGCGCCCGAAGGCATAATCTCCCCGCGCATGGGGCGTAACGTAGTAGCGGGCTTTTAGCGGCTCTCTAAAGGTTAATTTCCCCGACACTACCCGTTCCGAAATCACATAGTCGTCGGGGGGTTCGTCCCGCACATCAATCATCACTTCCCACATCCGATGGGGTTTCCGCAACCGAACATGAACAAAAATCGGGTTTGCCGCCCCCAATGATAATTTGCTGTCATTGCGGCGGGTCACTTCCAAATCGGCTTTGCGGGGGGCAAGTGCGGCATCCAGAATCACTATCCCGATCACCACCACAATATAGAGCACCGCCACCCACACCATCGCAGGCACAAACGCCCCGACAATCAACATGGGCGCGGCAACCAGAAGCAAGAGCAGGGCGCGGAAGGTAAGGGAGTGCATGGCGAGAAATGAGAAGTGAGAAGTGAGAAACGTGAAAGTTCATCAATCACCTTCACGTTTCTCATTTCTCTACTCTCTATCGGGGTACGTTTACCTCGTGCAAAATCCGTTCAAGGAGGGTAGCGGGGGTTAACCCTTCGATTTCGGCTTCGGGACGGAGCAGAATTCGATGGCTGAATACATAGGGAACGAGAAATTTAATATCATCGGGGACGATAAAATCCCGCCCTTGTATCGCGGCATAGGCTTTTGCGCCGGTCAGCAGGGCAATCGAGGCGCGGGGCGAGCCGCCCAGAAGTAAATCTCTGCTTTTGCGGGTGGCATCGGCAATGTTGGTGATATATTCAAAAATTCCATCTTCCACCGTTACCTTACGTACCAACTCCTGCAATTGCCCGACCACGCGGGGGTCAATCACCGCCGTCAAATGGGCAGTGGCAAGATTGTGGGCGTCGAAACCTTCGTGGATGCGGCGCAACAAATCCTGTTCGGCATCCAACGGGGCATAAGTCACAGGGACTTTGAACAAAAAGCGGTCTAATTGCGCTTCAGGCAGAGGGTACGTGCCCTCAAATTCAATTGGGTTCTGGGTTGCCATCACCATAAACAACCCCGGCAGGGCAAAGCGATTGCCTTCAATCGTCACTTGCCGCTCTTCCATCGCCTCCAACAATGCCGATTGAGTTTTGGCGGGGGCGCGGTTGATTTCGTCGCCTAAAAGAATATTGGTAAACAACGGTCCTTTGCGAAGGCGAAAATCCCCATCCTTCATCTGGTAAACATAGGTTCCAATCACATCCGAAGGCATCAAGTCGGGCGTAAACTGCACCCGCGCAAAATCCGCCTGTACCAAATGTGCCAATGTTTTTGCCATCAAGGTTTTGGCAGTGCCGGGAACCCCTTCTAACAACACATGCCCTTTTGCCAGCAACGCCACCACAATCAATTGAAAGGGTAAATCCTGCCCGACTAAAGTTTTCCGCGCCTCTTCCGCCACGCGGTTATACCAGATGGCGACAGGCTTGGTAAGATTGGTTGTAGGTTCAATAATCGCGCTCATAAGGGTATTGCAATATCCGTTCGGAAAAGCAAAAAGCGGAACACCCCCCTGCCATAAGGTGCTGTTCCGCTTGCTATCGGGTTATAAAAATAGGTTAGACTCCAAAAGAAATCCCCAGCCCCCGTGCGGTTTGCACCAATTTGCCATCCACCGGCACTTTCTTTTGCACCCCTACCGCATCTTCAATCGGAATCGAAACAATATCGCCACATTGCAGACAGGTCAGGTGTCCGTATTTGCCTTTGGCAAGCAGACGTACGGCACTTGCGCCAAACATCGTCGCCAAAATACGGTCAAAGGCACTCGGCGAACCACCCCGTTGCAAATGCCCCAAAACCACCGTGCGGCAGGAATAGCCACCGGTTTCGGCAATCTGCTCCGCCACCCAATGCCCGATACCCCCCAGCGATTTCTGCCCCAGATACTCCCGATACATCTGCTCCGCGCCCGCAGGGGTTGCCCCTTCCGCCACAATCACTATCGAGAAGTTTTTGCCCACTTTTTTGCGTGCTTCAATCTTCTCCAGTACTTTTTCAATCGTGAAAGGAATTTCGGGAATCAAAATGACATCAGCACTGCCTGCGACCCCGGCGTGAAGCGCGATCCAGCCGCTGTTGCGCCCCATCACTTCTAATACCATCACGCGGTCATGGCTTTCAGCCGTGCTGTGCAAACGATCCAGCGCATCGGTTGCCTGGTCTAGGGCACTGTCAAAGCCGAAGGTAAATTCAGTCGCAGGGAGGTCGTTGTCAATCGTTTTCGGGACGCAGACAATCGGAATCCCTGCCCGATGGAATTGAATGGAAATTGCCAATGTGCCATCGCCGCCGAGTGCCACGAGCGCATCCAGCCCCAGTTCCGCCATCCGTGCCTTGATACGGGCTTTGGCTTCTTCGCGTACCAGCAGGTTACCCGCTTCATCGGCTTCAAACATCTCGCCCACCGCACTATGGCTAGCACTGCCGAGAATCGTTCCCCCCCGGCTTAACAGCCCACTGACCTTTTGCTCATCAAGGGTCATGATGCCTTCGTCCCCCTTGAGCAACCCATCAAATCCATGGCGGATGCCGACAACCTCACAACCTTATTGTAAAATTGCTGTTTTGGTGACAGAGCGAATGACCGCATTTAGACCCGGCGCGTCGCCTCCGCCGGTCAGGATTCCAATTTTTCGGATAGGCGTGTTCATAAGAATTAGATAGAGATAGAGGTTAGAGATAGAGAGAACAGCAGACTCTCTATCTCTATCTCTAACCTCTATCTGACACTTTCGGGTTGTACCGCCTCCGCAGGGAGCCAGCCAAGTTCCTGAGCAATCGCACCCCCGTTGGCAATCGTCACCTGCCCCGCGCTTGCCCAGGGAACATTTTCCTTCCATTGTTGGAACACTGCCCGTTGGGTGCGTAAGGCATAGTGATTGCCCATATCTTCCACGCGGGAGGTGGGCAAGCCAAAGATGGTTAGCGGGTCGCCACTGCCAAAATAACGGCTACGGATGGCGGTATTGGTATTTAACAAGTCCTGCCGCCCCGCAATCACTTGCCCCCACGCCGCGCCCGGTGAATCAAACGAGCCATCCAACGGATTTGGCGTTTGGCGGTTTTCCAGAAGCGTACCGTCAAAGCCGCTTTTCGACAACTCATCAAAGACGTTTACAGGCACGGCAGTATTGTTTTCGGGTCGCCATTGCAAGACCAGTTTTTGGAAGGCTTGCGTTACAAAACCATCGCGGACAAAGCGTTGCGAAATGGGATAACCCACCGTATCTGCTCCACCCAATCGTTGCCATGCCGTCCAAAACCGGGCATTGCCATCATCGGTGACACTAAAGCCGCCCTGCCCTTTGCCCGTTTGGGTAAAGAAGCGTCCGTTGGGAATCGTCCATTCCACCGCACCCGCCGAGGGAGGAGCCACCGGCGCGGATTGCGCGGGAGCCGGAGCGGGGGCAGAAGGCGCAGGGGCAGGAGGTGGCGTTCCGGCTTTGAACTGTGCCGACAATTCCGCCGTTAGTTGAAGATAGAAGTCACCGTATGCCTCGCTCGGCTCAATGTACGTACCTTCCGGGAACTCGTTAAAAGAGGTGATGACCACCCAATCTGCACCGCTTTCATTCGCCCCCCGGAAGGTTTCGCGGTAATAATTGCCATTGGCACGGTCGCGGCGGAAGGCTCCCGTACGGGGGAGGCGGGTGTCGTCATACCCCGGCATCGCCGTAGCGACCCAGATTTTATCGCCGTACCGTTGTTCGGCGGCGCGTACCCGATTGCCCCATTTCACCAGTTGCGAAGCGGGGTCAGCACTCCATGCCACCGAATAGAGATGGTGGGCATCAAATTCAGATAAAAAGGCTTCGTTGGTTCCTTCCGCCACCCAGATCGTGGTATGGTTCGGGTCAACTTCTTGCCGGATCGCGCTCCAATCGGCAACACTGTATTGCTGTTGCCGCCAGAAGAAAATCACCGGTTTGCCATTCCAGCGCAGGTAGGCGGGGTGGTTGGCATGTCCGTTAATCAGATGGCGCAGACCTTCCACCATTTTGGCGCGGCTCCCGCCATAGTAGGGCGACCCCACTTCAAAATCTACCGCCACCTTAAAGCCTTTGCCGTTTGCCACATCTAAAAGCGTGACAAGGTTATCTTCCGTCGGGTTGCCCGGTCCATACCAGCTTTGCACCAGCGCATCAATCCCTGCACCCTGCGCCTGGCTCACATGGCGTTCAATCGTGGCACGATCCCGCGATACGTAGCGGGGCGATGGCACATCGGGCACACCACTCCCCCACGAATTTTCGTCGTACCAGGCGTAATAAAACGCCAGTACCAGACGATTGCCCTGTGATTCAGGGGCGGCTGTGGTAAGGTTGGGATGAAGGAGGAGGGGGAATAGACCAACAACGAGGAGAGTGGCAACCAGCACCGGATACAAAGATCGTCGAGACATCAGTTCTTTTTGTGGGGCATCAATACCGGAATATTCATCCCCCGCACCCATAACAATAGAGACGGGGCAAGCCTACTGATTTCAAGATAGTCAGTCAATAAGACCAAAAGGGGAGAAAGGGTATTGCCTTCCCTGCCAAACGGGACGAAGATACCTTTATTTCATGGTAGTAGCAGGTTACAATAATGCCACAGGCATGAATGGTTTATGCCTCAATCCGCTCAACCGTTGTACCAAACAATTCAAGCGGAGGAACACCATGAATCAAGAATGGAAAAATCGTAAGAACGTGCGTCCCCCTGTCGGGGAAGAAGTTGAAGTCGCTCAATCTACCGGTCAAGGTACCCTTATCATTAAAACCGCCATTTACACGGTGGAAGCATGGCATTACAAAGACAACGATGGGGTTGATTGCGAATGTCCGTTGGAAACCTATGAGGTCTGGCGGGAGAAAATAACCACCGTCTAAAAAATATCAAACAAAAAGAGCCGCCTACGCAGGCGGCTCTTTTCTTAATATCCTCACAGATGGCTTAATGCCCGTCGTCTTCCGCAGGGGGGTCGCCAAACAATT
>CBKYSX010000079.1:0-10315 GCA_966690745.1 uncultured Ardenticatenales bacterium | reverse complement strand
GGTGGTGTCGCAGGTATCCAGCGTCCTTAAAACACAATTGGGGACATACATTGGCACGTTAAGTGCGGAACGGGTTGCCCACATTTTTGCAGAGATGAAATTTCTCCAATCCTTCACGGAATCGGGGTAATGGTGCGGATTTCACGCCTATTCTTATTCCCGCCCTAATAAATAACCACGTAAGAAGTTCCCCCGACCTGAAGGACGGGGCAAGGAAATGCGGGACTCTGCAAAACCAGCGTACTTGGCAGGGGGTTCCGTATTCAATCGCCCTGCCCTTCTAGGGCAGGGACAGGCAAAGAGAAACTCTCTATGCCGTTCCCGTTTTTTGCGTCCCACGTCCCAATACAAACGTTTCGCGCCCGCTATCCTTTATTTTGCTTCCACATTAAAGTCCATTCCTTCAATGCCTCTAACAACTCAGTCGTAAACTTAATGGCGTTGGGGTCGGCAAGGTCGCCTTCTTCGGTGAAGGCTTTGGTGGGGAAGTTGGTAATGAAGACTTCCGGTTTTTGCACCAACAACATATTGGTATGGACAGCGATTTGACGCAGATGTAATTGCGAACGTGCGGTTCCCAGACGACCCGCTACTCCCATAATCGCACCGGGTTTGTTTTCAAGCGGGGAAGGACCTTTACGGTCGGGCAGGGGTTTGCGCGATGCCCAATCTATTGCATTTTTTAATGCGCCCGTTACGGAATAGTTGTATTCAGGGGTCGTAATCAGCAGGGCATCGGCGGCATAAATGGCATCACGGAAATGGGCAACCGCTTCGGGAAACTTTTCTTTTTCCAGATCCCCGTTGTACATGGGTAAGGGGGAAAGATCGTAAATCTCCAGTTCCATCCCCTCCGGCATGAGTTTTTCGGAGGCGCGAAGCAGTTGGGTATTGAGCGAGGCTTTCCGCAAACTGCCGGAAATACCGAGAATTTTTAAGGGTTGTTCATTGGTCATTTGATTTCTCCTTGTTGGTTCTTTGTGTGTGTATACTACGGAATGATAAAGGACACAGCAACACACCGCACACCGAACGTTTCTGTGTTCTTTGCGCCGTTTGTGTCGCTGTGTCCTTTTTTACTGATGGATGTATATCCCAATAGGATTAGGCGCGAACAGGGGCAACCGTTTCCGGTTCCCATTGGCGCAGAGGCGCACGAAGCCCCATCACTGCCAATGCCCCTACAATCAGCAGAACCCCATTAATCAGTACGGCGTTGGGAACCCCCAACGTGTCTGCTGAATAGCCCACCAAAATCGCGGCAAAGGGTTGTAACCCGAAGGTCAGCATGGTGAACATGGACATCATCCGCGCCCGCATATCTGATGGAGCCATCATCTGAAGCATGATGGTGGCGGTGGTGAACACGGTGGGCGCGGCAAGTGCCAACATGAAGATGCCCAGCATGGCAAGCGGAGTCCACGTCATCTGGGAAAGAAAGATTAACCACCCACCCATCCACACCACCGAGTAGCCGACAATGACCCCGATTCGTTTTTGTGCCTGCGCCAGAGGCAAGACCACGGCTGTCCCCACAAATGCCCCCACCCCGCTAGCCGCCATCAATACGCCAAGCGTAGAAGCATCCCCATTTAAAACAGTATCAGCAATGGCGGGCATGATATTCATCATAATGGACATGGAAAAGAAGGTAATCAGCACCACAAAAGCAATCAAATCCTGCAAACGGGGTTGGGTGCGGAGATATTGAATCCCTTCTACAAAGGCAGAGATGGCATTGGTTTCCCCCTGTCGTGAACGTACCTGTTCCGCCCGCACCAACACCAGGCTCACAATCACGGCGGCAAAGGACAACCCATTCAGCCAGAAAGCGGTTGCCGCCCCCAGGGTTCCCACAATAATTCCGGCAAAGGCGGGTCCGATAATGCGGCTGACCTGCAAGAACATGGCATTCAGGTTCATTGCCTGACGGAAATCCCCCATGCCGGTCAGGTCGCCGATAAAGGCAGATTGAGCGGGCATATCCAACGCTGTGACAATCCCCAACACGAATGCCAGCACATACAAATGCCACAATTCAATCAGGTTGGTTTGTACGAGTGCCGCCAGAACAAAGGCGCACAGCATCGCCACCACCTGCGTCCAGATGAGCAGTTTGCGGCGATCAAGGCGATCTGCCCACGCGCCTGCCCAGGGACCAAACAACAATACGGGTAGCGTGGAAAGTACGGTAACAGTGCCAAGAGCGACATTGGAACCTGTCAACTCCCATACCACCCAACCTTGCGCTGTAATTTGGAGAAAGGTTCCGACCAATGAAATCGCTTGCCCAATCATATAGGTTCGGAAATTGGGTTCGCGCAGGGGCGTAAAAGAACTGCTGAGGGTAGTGAGGGTACGGTTCATGCGTGCTATCAATCCTAATCGAGGGGAGACATTTCAATACGTTTAGCCGACTAAATAGTATATTTAGGTAGGCTAATTGTCAAGGAAAATTGGCAAATACTGGAAGAAAGTACAGGAGATAAAACCCTCCTGGTTCGGTTTACGCCATATCGCGTAGGGCAAGTTGCGCCGTTTCAATCTGTAAATCTTTTCACAAAAGGAGTAGAGTAAAAGGTAGATGCGGCGACCGTTACCGCCCCAATACCATATCAAAATAGTTTGACTGATAGGAAACCCACCATGAAAAATGTACATGTGCTGATCCTGACCGTTCTGTTTCTGGTGCTCACCGCCTGCGCGGTAAGCACCGCTACCCCGCCCGCAACAACCGGGGGAACCAACCCCGATGTTGCGGTTCCGACGACCGAAGCCCCTACTGTTCCGCCCACCGAATCCAACCCCACCGCCACCATGGGCGGCGAATTTAGCGATGCTCAATCCATCGAAGATAAGAGTATTCTGCAAAATATGGAATACAAAGTGGCATCATTAGACAATACCGCCTTCACCTTGAAAGATGGCTTGTTTGAAGACCGTGAAGCGATGATTTACGTGAGTTACATCCGCACGGAAGCCTATGCGGATGTAACAGGAGATGGCAAAGAGGATGCAATTGTTCTGTTAGGGGCAAACACAGGGGGAAGCGGGATTTTTACCGACCTTGCTATTGTGGCTACGGATGAGAGCAACCAACCCGTCAATATTGCCACCGTGATGCTGGGGGACCGGGTAGATGTGCGTGACCTGACCGTAGAAGATGGAAATATCCTTGTGACAATGGTCACGCAGGGACCGAACGAACCGATGTGCTGTGGTACGCTGGAAGTCACCGTCACCTATGCGCTGGAAGGGGAAAACCTGACCGAAGTTGCCCGCACTGAAAACGGGTACTTGAACGGGGTTGAAAACTTCTACTATCCCGAAACCTTCAATAACATGACGATTCACTCTACAGTGATTCCGTCGGGGACTGTCACCCTCACCGATGGTCGCTATGAAAACGAAAGCGACATGATTATCTCCGTGCTGGACACCGACAAAATTCAATATGGCGACCTGAATGGCGACGGAAAGGACGAAGCGATTTTATTGCTCCATTCCAACACGGGCGGAAGCGGCACCTTCACCGAACTGGTGGTCGCGGGTGCAGAAGATAATCAAGTCTTTGATATTGCCACCACCCTGTTGGGAGATCGGGTCACGATTTACAGCGTAATGGTAACAGACACCGACCATATCTTGATAGATATGCTGACGCAGGGAGCCGAAGACCCCTTCTGCTGTCCGACCAGCCGTATTCATGCTGAATACGTTTTGAATGGCGACACATTGGAAAATGTGAATGTTACGGAGATTGAAACCATTCCCGCTTATGGCACCAGTGGGCTGGGTACGGACTCGGTGACAGTGGATAGTAGCGGGGTTGCCGACAGCATTGAAGGGGTGATGGTGCCCTACTATCCGATTATGGAGGGACCGGGCTTATCCGGCACACCGGAGCATCTGCTCTACGGGTTTAACGGCGAAAGCGTAGACAGTTTCGCGCCGATGTATCCCCAATTGCGTGTCTTCCCGGTGGCTCAATATCAAGCGATGTATGACAAGGCTGGAATTTCCGCCATCAGCGATTATCTTGCTGACCTTCAACAATTCATCGCGCAACAATCCACAGAATTGCCCGCCGATATGAGCCAACCGTTGCCCTTCCTGCCCATCTTCAATGCCGGGCAAGATTTGGCGGCAAATGTTGAACACCTTGAATTTAACAATGGCAATGGCTACCGTTTCATCACCCACTACGGGCAAGCCGCCGATGCCTTCCTGTCGGGGCAAGTGTTCTATACCTTCCAGGGGCTGACGGATGACGGGCAATATCTGGTGGTGTTTATGTACCCGCTTCAGACCGACTTGTTGCCCGAAACCTATGACGAAGTGCCACAAGAGGTGTTGGATGGGATTTGGGATGGCACGGGTTTTGAGGAGTATCGCCAATCGGTCATCACCACGCTTGACGAAGCCGCAAACGACCAATTTACCCCCACGCTTGATGTGCTGGACGCGATGATGGCGGGTATGAAGATTACCCCTACGGCGGCGGAATGATTTTTAACATCATAATAAAAGAGAGCGATCCTAACCTTGGATCGCTCTCTTTTGTTATAGTCTATCTTCTATTTCGCTTCAACTTTGCCAGCAGATGTTTAATATGTTCAGGCAAGGAAACATTTAGGGTTCGTGCCTCCTTATTCAAAGCATCATACAACGGCAATTCAGATTGCTCCCAACGAATATCAGTTCGTCTTTCTTGAAACGTTGCAATGTGTTCATACTCAATAGGGGATGCCCAATAACAATTAAGGCATATATCAACCAAATGTTGGTGCCAATTGGGGCAATGTTCACAAGACCATGACTTCGCACGATTACAGGTAGCACATAAGAGCATATATGTGTTAACGAAATCGTTTATAAAATCATCACCTCCAATCTCATAAGGGACACGATGATCTATTTGTAAGTATCGTTCCTCAAAATAGCCAGCACATATTGCACATTTACCGTTTTGTTGCTCGAATAATTCGCGCTTGAATGCTTTTGTATATGTTCTTCGTCCTAAAGTTTTACCAAAGTGAATTTTGGAAATATCTCCTAATTTATAGGCGGCAATGGTTCTTCCGTCTGAGGCTTTTACTCGAAGTGTGACAAGTGGAACGCCTTGTTCTCGTACGTCCCTTGCGGCACGCGGAGGATGGCTATAACCATAGTCAGTTTCAAGGGTTTCGGTTGTGATAAACCCATGTTCAAGGATATGGTCAATCACAATTTTTGCCCGTTTGCTTTTAATGGACTGTAGGAATTGGATAAATTCTTCGGGGTAATCCATCATGCAATTTCAAGTTGTAATGGTAATTGTAGAGGATGTATAGAAGCGGATTGGGTTGCCAATGTTGGGGAGATATAAATCGACTCATAAGTGGTAGCCCTTTGCCCTAACAATGTTGCCTGCGTAGAACGTCCTGCACAAATTTCGGTACGCACTAAACAAAGATGGGGGGGAAGATCGAAGCCATATTGTTTTGTTCCTCTACGTCCATCATAGCTAAGTAAATACCGAATATGGCGGGCATTCAAAGTTTCAAGAAAAGCAATCAGTTCTTCTCTTTGCACTCCTCCAAAGTAACGCGGGTCTCTTTTACCAGACGTACCCTGATAGGGGGGGTCAAGGTAAACCAGATCAGTTTTTGGGTTGATATGAGACAGTATCGAAGTGTAATTGTTGGCTGTGATCGTGATTTTTTGGTTTAGCAAGCGTGACAAACGATGGATCTCACTACGCATACTGTCCGGGGTACGTCCACGCCGACGATTATCAGGTGACTGGTTGAAATCACCTTTGGCATTATATCGTACTGATGCCTTTACACATCGGGCTAGTAAGTAGAGTAAATATGCAGGACGGTGGGTGTTATTAAACTCATTGCGAATAATATCATAATAGGCTCGCTCATTCCCTTGTTGGGCATGCCAGAGTTGTTCATATTCATTGGCAATCTTGTAAGGAGTATCAATAATACTTTGTAACAACGACATGAGTGGCGCGTTTTTATCATTTAGAAAAAATCGAACGGCTTTCCCCTCCAAAGCAGCTCGTACAGAAAGGGCGGCGGAACCCGCAAATGGTTCAAAAAGGGTTCCTACCTTGTGGGGAAAGTAATTTAAAATTTCGGTGGCGATAAGCCGTTTACTGCCTTGGTAGGGGATAGGTTGAGGAACTTTAGACACCGTACAACCTCATTACATAAAATTGCTATATTCATAGTAGAGCATAAAACAGGTGCGACAGGAAATTTTCAGAATTCCATAGAAAACACGTCCATTATAATTCGTTCAAGGTTTTCGCCAGTATAAAACTTATAAGAGCGCAATCTTTAGAACCTTGCGATTTCGACAATGGTATAGGTATTGCAACACCATTCCAAGAGGAGCCTACCTTGTCCACCGATAGCCACGTCCGCCAACAACTCGTCAACTTACTCACCCTGCCACAGACACACATGACCTTTGACCACGCCATTCAAGATTTCCCCCTTGAACACATCAATACGCGCCCTCCAAATGTGGAATACACTTTCTGGCACTTATTGGAGCATTTACGCATCTGCCAATGGGATATTTTGGATTACTGCCGCAACCCTGATTATCAGGAACTTACCTTTCCCGATGATTTATGGCGACCCCGTGATGAGATGACAAACGAGGCAGGCTGGAATGAAACCGTTGCCCGCTTCCGCGCCGACCTTGCCGAGTTGGTAGCAATGGTGCAAGACCCTGATACGGACCTCTATTGTCCCATTCCGCATGGCTACGACGGGCATACCATCTTCCGCGAAATTCTGGTGGTGGCAGACCACAACGCCTATCACATCGGCGAATTGGCAGTATTACGCCAGATGGTTGGAATCTGGTAGGGGGTTCGCGCTACAAAGCTCCGTTATCTTTCATTATTGGCGATTCTAACAATCCCCGTTAGCATAGCAACGACTTGAAACGAAGGGTTTCTCCCCATAACCCCAACCACAAGGAGCCACAGATGCGTTCATTGGTCTTCCGTAGGGCAGTGCTTGTTGCCCTCCCCGTTGTGCTGTTGCTCATCCTTTTTGCCTTCGCGCAAGGCAGAACGTTGGCGGCTGGAGTCACCCCCGCGCTTGCCAAACAAGTTGTTACTTTGAAGGACAAGGGTCAAACACCCGACCCTTTCAGCTATCAAGTCTTGATTGTGCTTGCCCATTACAACAGCCGTGCCGAACTGGATGCTCTCGCCGAATCTTATGATGTCTGGGAGGTCGAGCGTGATCATCAGTATGCTGTTGTTCAAGTGAGTAAGGCAGAATATCACGCGTTGGAAGCGGCGGGCTATCGCCTGGAAGTAGACCACATTCTTTCCCGTAAATACAGCGATGCCGCCCTGGGCATTCCCGAAGTCGGCGGCGGGATTCCGGGCTATGCTTGTTACCGCACGGTGGAAGAAACGCTCACGACTGCCCAAGACCTAGCGACTGCTTACCCGAATCTCGCCGAAATCCGCGACATCGGCGACTCGTGGGAAAAGGTTCAAAATCCTGACAACGGCTATGACCTGATTGTTCTGCGTATCACCAACCGCGATATTCCCGGACCGAAACCCACCTTTTTTAGTATGAGTGCGATTCACGCCCGCGAATACACGACGGCGGAACTTAATACCCGCTTTGGTGAATGGTTGCTCAATAACTATGGCACTAATGCAGATGCGACATGGATTGTAGACCATCACGAAGTGCATCTGTTGCTCCAGGCAAACCCCGATGGACGCAAACGTGCGGAAACCGGTATTTCTTGGCGTAAAAACACTGACAACAACTATTGTGCGAATACCAACACGCGTGGAGTAGATCTTAATCGTAACTATCCTTTCCAATGGGGCTGTTGCGGTGGTTCCAGCACCAATCAATGTTCACTCACCTATCGCGGACCTTCGGCAAATTCGGAGCCGGAAGTGCAAGCGGTAACCAGCTACATCCCCACCATTTTCCCCGACCAGCGAGAACCGGACATTACCGCCGCCGCGCCCATGACCGCCACCGGCATCTTCATGGACATTCACAGTGCCGCCGGATTGGTGCTCTGGCCGTGGGGCTTTACCAATCAGGAAACGGGCAATGCCACATCCTTCCGCACACTCGGACGTAAATTTGCCTTCCACAATGATTACGAACCCATTCAGGCAATTGAACTTTACATCACCGATGGCACCACCGACGATTTTGCCTACGGTGATTTAGGTCTGGCGGCATATACCTTCGAACTAGGTAACACCTTCTTTGAACCGTGCGCCAATTTCGAGAACACGATTTACCCTGACAATCTGGCGGCATTAATCTATGGGGCAAAGGTGGTTCGCACCCCGTACATTACCCCGGCAGGTCCCGATTCGCTCAATGTGGCGGTATCCCAAGCCAGCGTGGAAGCGGGTGAAATGGTTACGGTGACGGCACAAGTGACCGATAACCGTTTCAGCACCAACAATGGGACGGAACCGACCCAGCCGATCAGTGCGGCGCGGGTCTATGTGGATACCCCGCCTTGGGGTACTTCACCTGCTCCGATTGCATTGCAAGCGGTGGATGGAACCTTTGATACCGTCACCGAGGATGTAACGGGGGTAGTGGATACCACTGGTCTGAGTGTGGGACGGCATATCCTTTTCGTCGAAGGGGTTGACCAGACGGGTAGTATCGGCGCAGTCAGTGCGGTCTTCCTGGACATCACGGAGCCGCCCACCGCCGTTGGCATCGCCACCCTTGATTCCGATACCACCGGAACATTTCCCTATTGGGTAGCCGGGATCGGTATGATTGTGCTTCTGGGCGTGGGGTTGGTTTTGCGCCGCCGCGCATAAAATCCGGTGTATAAAACAAAGCGGGGCGGAATATTCCGCCCCGCTTTGTTTATAAGAGTTGACCTATTGGTTTTGGGTATTACGTTCGCGCCACGCCTGCCATGCGCCGGTAGACCACAATGCCCATGCTACGAACACCGGCTGGAAGAACAGGCGGATAAAGCGGGCACGGTCGGTATCCATACCGAAGCCATCCACCCGATTCACATATTGCGAGATGTTGCCCGGAAAAATTAAGACAAAAAATGCCGCCACCACCCACCCCAGCGGAATTCGCGCTTTGGTGAGCAAAATCAGCATCGCCCCCAGCACAATCTCCACGACCCCGGAAGCCACAACAACAAAATCTGTATCCAACGGCAACCAGAGCGGCACCTGCGCCTGAAATTCCTCTCGTTGAGTGGTGAGATGCCCGGTTCCCGCCAGTAGCAAACTCCCGCCCAGCAAAATTCTAAAGAGGTGTTGAATGAGGGATACACGGTGGGGTTTGTCATTTGCTTCGGTTTTCGACATCATCTCTATTGCCTTTCGTAATGGTATACATACGGATACAACTATGGTGGTCACTATACAGTAGCACATACCGAACATTTGGTATGTATATATCATCATAGCGCAGGTCAACCACCCTAACAGTGATGTATGTATAACTAATAGCTCAAATCGCACGCTGGCTCTGTTCAACCGAATATCCCGACTATGCCGACCTCTCGTGATAACCCCCTTATTTGGTTTAAGAAAGGTTCAATGGTTATGACACATACTTGGATAACCCCGCCTACCCGCGCCCTCATCGTTGGGATTAATGACTATGATGCCCCGACCACGCTTATTAACCCCTTGAAAGGCTGTGTGGCAGATGCCACCGCCATCTATAGCTTTTTAACCCAAACGATAGGCATGGCGGCAACCGATATTCTTCTACTCACCTCCCCCACCACCGACCCCACCCGTAAAGCGATCCGCGCCAATATCTTGTCAGGGCTTCGGGAATTTTTGGGAAGTGCGCCCGCCAAAAGTGAAGTTCTCTTTTATTACAGTGGGCATGGCTCTTTTACTACCCTTGCTCCGGACATTGCTTTTGGGGACAAACAAGGCGAAACGCTGGTTCCTGCCGATGCTCGGGTGAACGGAGTCTTGGATATTTTGGATCGGGAATTGCGGGTGATTCGTCATGAGCTCGCCAAAAAAGGGCTTCATCTAACCGTGATTGCCGATTCCTGTTTTTCCGGGGATGTGATGCGCGGCGACCCCGCCCCGGCAGGAGAGATGGTACCTCGCCTAACAGGAAGTGCCCATGGCGGGGCGCGTACTTTATCTTCGCTCTTGGATGGGTCGGTTGTGCTCGCCGACATCACGACACTGTACGAACAACAAGATGAGGATGCCTACACCCTCGTATCAGGGTGTCTGCCCACCCAGCAAAGTTATGAAGTGCCATTAGGCGATACGCGACGCGGGGTGATGACT
>CBKYSX010000078.1:0-10398 GCA_966690745.1 uncultured Ardenticatenales bacterium | reverse complement strand
AAAGGGGTCATGGGCAGGGGCGGCATTACGCCCGTTGTTATTTTGATTTTGAGAGGTAGTACGGCTCTTGGTCGCTGTCGCGGTTCGTTGGGTTGCCATTGGCACTGCTCCTTGTGGTATAAACAGAAGGGGTGTACGAACAAAAGTTCGTACACCCCTTTATTGTTGCATATCCGTGCGACAGAAACTGAAAAAATGTGTGCTACTGCCGCCGCCCTTTAGAGCGGTCAGTCCCTCCCCGCCCCCGGAAGGGCGGCACATTCAGATCCAACATACTGCCCATCCCTACCGCTTTCATCTCCATCATCCGTTCCAGCAGGCGATTTTCCACCGCCTCAAAATCATTGAGGGTAATCACGGTAGGCAGTTGCGCCATGTAGCGATAATTAAAGAGTTGGAACAGTTTTTCGCGCGCCCACGGGGTCGCGCTCTGAGTTCCCAAATCATCCAGCACCAGCAAAGGAACCCGTTTGATATGCTCAAAGCGTTTGTCGTAAGAGACATTGCTGGTCGGGCTATAGGTGGCACGAAGGTGGTCCAATAAATCGGGAACCACAATGAACAGAACGGGTTGCCCGTTGATATGCTGGGCGTTGGCAATAGCGGCGGCAAGGTGGGTTTTGCCTACACCAAAGCCCCCTGACAAGACGAACCAGCCACTGGGGTCGGCGGCAAAGCGACGGGCGGCAAGGACAGTGGTGCGGAGTTTCTCCCTTTCCACATCGGACAACTCCAATGCCCGCAAATCGAAGCGGTCAAAATTCATGTGCCCCAATAGGGAAAGCGTGGAAAGGTCGCTTTCCCCCTGTTCCACGCCGCTTTGACGATAATCGGGAGCAAGAATCATCACCATATCGGTAAGGTCGGGGTCGGCAAGGCGGGAGCGAATCCGCACTTCGATATCTTCCAACGCCTGATTGGTCGTCACCACGGTTGGCAATTGCATATTGTAACGATGGTTGAAGAGCTGGAATAGCTTTTCCTGCGCCCATGAAGTCGCATTTTGGGTGCCCAAATCGTCCAGAATCAGCAGAGGCGCATTGCGAATCTGCTCAAAACGTTCGTCATAGGTCACTTCGCTGTTGGGTCCGTAGGTGGCACGGAGATGGTCTAACAAATCGGGAACCACCACGAACAGCGGTTGTTCCCCTTGCTCAATCCGATGGTTGGCAATTGCCACCGCAAGGTGGGTTTTGCCACACCCATAGCCACCCCGCAAAAGTAACCACCCGTCCGGCTCTTGAGCGAAGCGCATGGCTTTGTCATACGCCAGCCGCAAGTTCCCTTTCCGCAGGTCGTTCATCCCATACCCTTCACTGCGAAAATCAGCAAAGGACATTCGGCGCAACTTCCCGATATTGGAAAGTTGATAGAGCCGCTGTTTGCGTTGCGCCCTTACTTTATCTGCCGAACAACGGCAGGGCACCGCCCGCCCGAATTCGGGGTGCCCCGGTGGCAAATCACGCCGCACAAAGCCCGCCCCCCGGCAAAGGGGGCACACCGGGGCTTCCTTTTCCCGTTCGGCTTTATTCGAGTTCGTCTCGGAAGCGACGTTTTGTATCTGATGGACGACGCGCAACAGCCCTTTCGACAGCTCGTTCATCTTCCCGTCCTTCGCGCATCCATCGTTCAAGGATGGCGCGGATATATCTCCAGTTACGGATGTTTCGTTCGGCAGAGAGGCGGAAGGCATCTTCAACCCACTCATGGGGATAGAGTTCTGCCGCTTCGCGTAATTCTTCAGCAATAATCGGTTGGAGCAAGCCTACATTTTGCTCGTAAAGCGTAAAAATCGTAGGGCGTTCTTGGGGCAACGGGACGGGTTCAATCGGACGTGCCATGGTTTCGGGCAATATCTCCCCCGATCTTAACTGCTCCACTACCCACCGCGCCCGTGCCGTGTTTATAAACAACCACACGTCAATTTCGCCCGCGATTCTAACTTCGACTTTTAATAGAGAGCCGCGTGTCACTGCCCGCGCCACGGCATCCTCCAGCACCCGTTGATAGGGAACGCCGGGGGTGCGTAACCCTTCGCGCAACAAATGGTCTTCCATCAACTCCTGCTGGCTGACATAGCGCAATGCCCCTTCTTTGCGATAGAGCCGCCACAGGCAGTGCATGGTCACTTTCAATTCCGCCAAATCATCAATCTGGGGCAATAACTCCGCCCAGAACAAATCGGGCACAGAGGTAAAGCGCACCGGACCGGCAGGAAATCCCGTAAACCCTTTCATTAAAACACGATGTCATCCAACCCGGCATCCATCGGCGCGGGGGGCGGACCAAAATTGTCATCGGGACCAAAATAAGTTTCAAGATTGGCAAATTTTGCGTTTTCGCGGGTGAAGCGGAGTTCTACTGTGCCCACCGGACCATTACGGTGCTTCGCCACAATGATTTCGGCAATGTTCGGGCGTTCCGTGTTCTTGTTGTAGACCTCATCGCGATAAATGAACATCACCACGTCGGCATCCTGCTCAATGGAGTTATGCACAACGATATTGTTGCCCACGAAATTATGTAAACCCGGCACAGTCAGGTCGAACACCTCTTCCATACCATCCGACTCGATAGTAATAATTTCATCCCATAATACGTTTTCATCGTATGCTTCCACCGTGAGTTCCGTTTCACTCCACCCACGGCTACCAATGAGCTCCACCCCTCCGGGGTTCACAGCAAACGACACGCTGTTTTCGGGAGCATGAATCCCCTTATCAGGGGATGGCGAATGATGGTAGTCGTAGGTGGAAACCCGGGCCGTTTGCGGGTTGTAACCTACGGATGGAATCACGGCGGCAATCCGCTCCCGTGTTGCAATCCCATCCAACCGCGTCCACCCCTCAATCGTCAGGAACTTGTGATTGCCGGTAGCGCGAACGGTGCGCCCCAATCGGGTAGTGAGGCGTAGTACAGGTTTTACACCCGTCGAGAAAGCATTGCTAACGATGGCACGTTCCAATTTTTGAGTTGCTTCATTCAACGCCCAGACTGCGAAACCGGATTGTCCGACCAATTCCCGAATCGGAACCCGCGCCCCACTATCCGCCATCGTAACCAACGTATCGCCCGTTAAACACCCCGATTCGCGAAGGTCACTCAACATCGGGCGTTTGTCCTGCCGTTGTTCGACCCCCCGTGAGAGCTGGGAAAGGGCGACTACCGGTACCTTCAATTCCCGCGCCAATTCTTTGAGCATCCGCGAAATGTAAGAGATTTCCTGAACGCGGTTGTCCTGCCCCTTGCCGCTGGTCATCAATTGCAGATAGTCCACCATCACCAAATCCAAACCACGCTCGCTAATCAGGCGGCGTAATTTGGTTCGCATTTCTAAGGGGCTAAGGGCGGGTGATTCATCCACGAAGACTTCCGTTTTGCCCAGGGATTCCACCGCAAAATTCACCCGGTCAAGGTCTTCTTCATAGATCGGACCCACGCGAAGTCGTTGTGCATCAATCCCGGTCTGGGAAGAGACCAACCGTTGCGCGATTTGGTCTACCCCCATTTCAAGCGAGAATAAAGCCACCCGCGCCCCAAATTTTAATGCCGCCGACTCGATGAGGGAGAGTCCTAAGGCGGTTTTCCCCACGCTGGGGCGTGCCGCCAGAATAATTAAGTCCCCTGCCTGGAAACCCCCTAAGAGCCGGTCCAGATCGGTAAAGCCGGTTTGCAACCCCACCGCATGACGTTGCAGGTACAACTCTTCTACCTGTTCGTAATAGTCGCCCAGAATCTCTTTTAATGAGACCAACGCGCCCGAAATGCGATTCTGACTAATGGAGAACAATTCCCGTTCGGCGCGTTCGATGATTTCGCTGACCTCTTGATCCTGATCTTCATACGCCATCCGTGCGATTTTTTCCGCCGCTCCCACCAGCCGCCGCAAAATCGCATTACGTTCTACAATCCGGGCATAGTATTCAACGTGAATCGCGGTGGGAACGCGCATGAACAGTTCTGTCACCGCCGCCGGACCCCCCACATCCCCCAGTCGTCCGCTTCGCTCCAATTCATCGGTCAGGGTTACGGGGTCGGCAGGTTCGCCCCGGCTATGCAAATCAAACAATGCTTCATAGAGCCATTGATGTTTCTCGCGGTAGAAATCGTTGGCACGAAGAAAGGTAACGATTTTCGTAATCGAACTGTTGTCAATCATCAACGAGCCAATGACCGCTTCTTCGGCTTCGATGTTATAAGGCAGGGGTCGGCTCATGGGCGAGGCTGTGTTCATGGTCGGGGTCGTTGGTTGCACCCTTACAGCAAATTGCAACCAACGGTATGAAAGTATGCGGGGGTTAAAAATTGGCAGAGCGCGGCTCCCTTCCGGCAAGAACCGCGCCCTGCACCCAATTGCTATTGCCGTTCGTGCGGCAGTATCTGCTAGTCGTCGCCTAGATCATCGAGGTCAAGGCTTTCCACAAAATCAGCGAAGACCGAGAGGTCTTCATCCTCTGCCCCGTCACTTTCCAGACTGGTTTCGGGCATGACACCCGCCGCATCTAAGACCCGTTCCGACACAAAAATCGCCGCACTGGTACGTGCCGCAAGATTAATCGCATCGCTAGGGCGGGCATCCACTTCTACCACACGTCCATCCGCTTCAATGACAATGGTGGCGTAAAAAACTTCCTCCCGTAAATCGCTAATCAAGATATGGGATACGGTAGCATCTAACGCTTCGACCATCTGTTTGAGCAAATCGTGGGTAAGGGGGCGGGGAACTTCCGTGCCGCGCAGGTTAATGGAGAGGGCTTCTGCCTCGTTGGGACCCACCCAAATGGGGACATACCGCTCCCCGTCTTCTTCACGTAAGACCACAATTCGATGGGGTGAGATAAGACTGACCCGAATGCTGTCAATAGTGACACGAATCATAACGATTTCTCCTACCTCTCGCGGCACGGATAAAAATGTCGGGATTGTCAACGGGCAGTGACAACCACAACAGAAAATAGTGAGAGGTCTGTTCCCGATTGGGTAAAAGTATATCACACCCCAACCGTCTGTTACAAGCGGGGTTTCCGTCACGATAGGGGGCATTTTGGGGGACAACCCGCCAATCCCCTAACAATCCTATCGGGCAATGCGACATTGCCCCAGGCGAGAAATGAGAAACGAGAACACGGCGAGCGACTTATTGGCATTTCCCGTTTCTCATTTCCCGATTGCCAAAGGCGGGCAACCACAAGGGTACATTCCTACAAGGTTGCTCCACAACGGGGACGTTGTGGACTCCCAGCCGTTCGTCGTGCGCCCCGCCCTCACGCCTCAATAGACCATTTCGCCCGAATCCGGTCGTGTAAATCTTCACTCATCTGGCGCACAGCTTCCATCACCTGCCCTACATCACGGTCATGAATTTCGATCACCAGGTTCAAGTCCCGTCCCTTGCCAATCGTAAATTCCAGCAACAAATCAAGGGTTCGGTTCAAGTCAATCTCCCCTGATTCCGCATAGACCCCCGGCGATTCACGCAGTTTTAGCGGGTGGTCGAAGGGCGAAGTCTGCGGATGTAGTCCGGGAATCGCGTGGGTTTCCGATTCCCAACAGCCCCCCAGATGCACTACATAGATATCCTGCCACAATTGGGACAAGGTATATTCCAAATGGTCAATGAAACTGACCCGCGCATCCTCCCACTGTCCGGTTGCCATCATTAAATTACGGCTACGCCACAGATGGGATACATTCAGCGCGACACAGGTATTCCCTAAAATTTTGCGGCACTCGTTTAGCACATGTAGGGTTTCACCCCCCGTTGCCGGGAACTTGGGATATTCCAACGTTTCGATACAAGGCACATAGTCATATCCGTAGGAACGATAGTAGGCGGCAATTTCTTTGTAAATCTTGAGTGCCTTCTGCATTTGATCGGGGCGCGACCATTCCCATTTGTCCCGTTTGGCAAGATTAAAAACAAAATAATCCGCTTGGACCCCTGCCGCAAAATCCATTGACCGTCGAATTTCCTCCAGTGCTCCATATTTCCCGAAGAAATTACTGGCAAGCGGGTCGCCATTGGCGGGTTGGTGTACCCCCAACCGTGCCGATTGGGAATCCACAAACGTTTGCACTTCGTCGTGGAATTCTACTGCATTGAGCCAACAATTGTCCCGGTTGAGGCGAAATTGGTCGGGATACCGCGCCGGAACTGAAAAGGGGTCGGCGGGTTGTAATTCAAGAAAAGGGGTTCCTCCCGCCGCTTCGGTGAGCAAGCGGGCATAGTGGGGCAAATGGTCGGGAATCCGTAGCCCCGTCGGGCGGTCGGCATGATTTGCATCCGAAAGGGCGATTCCAAGGTTCAACGAAGCCATACGTTATTGCACATCCTTTGTGAGCGCGGTCTGAATTGCCCATTCTACATCATAGGGGGCGGCTGTACCAAGCGTAAGCCACAGAAAAAATTCTTTGTTTCCCGCCGGACCGGTAATGGGACTCACTGTTACACCCCGCACCCCCCAGCCATTCGCCTGTGCATAGGTAATCGTCCGTTCCAACACCTCTTGATGAATTTTGCTTTCCCGCACCACCCCTCCTTTACCTACTGCCCCCCGCCCTGCTTCAAACTGTGGCTTTACCAATGTTACCACGTCCCCATTAGAAACCAACCATCCCGCAATCGCCGGGAGTAACAATTCAATTGAAATAAAAGAGGCATCCATCACCGCCAATTCAATCGGTTCGTCCAATGTGGTCAGGTGGCGGGCATTGGTGCGTTCCATCACGACCACGCGAGGGTCATTGCGCAATTTCCATGCCAGAATCCCTTGCCCTACATCAATGGCATAGACTTTCGCCGCACCCCGTTGCAACAGCACATCGGTAAAACCACCTGTACTTGCACCCACATCGGCGCAAATTTTGCCTTCCGGGTTAACACCAAATTCATCCAAGGCTCCTGCCAATTTATAGCCGCCGCGACTGACGTAGGGCAATTCTTGCTTAACTTCCAGCACAGCATCGGTAGATATTTTCTCACCCGCTTTTCGCACCATCTCCCCGTTGGCGCGAACCTCCCCCGCCATAATCAACGCCTGTGCTTTGGCGCGGCTCTCCACCAAGCCCCGTTCTACTAATAATGTATCAACTCGCTCTTTCATGGCTCTTTGGAGATAGAGGTTAGAGGTAGAGATAGAGAGAATGACAGAGTGCAGAGAGGAGAGACCAACATACCAATGTCGTTTCTCCTTACCCTTTACTCCTTACGCTTCCAACCTTTCTATCTCTACCCTCTATCTCTATCTGAATCTCCGTTTTTCTGCTACTATTGCCGCCATTGATGGTGACACCCGGCGATTTTGCGGCGAACGCACCCCGCGCCCCTGCAAAATCGCTTTCGCTTGTATATGCAACGTAACATGGAGCAATCTCGTACTATGCCCCTCGCTCAATTGCGCGGCTTGGTAAAAACCATGCGTCCGCACCAATGGATTCCCAAGAATGCCATTGTTTTCGCCGCGTTGGTGCTGTCCGAATCAGGGCTTGCCCTTAATCCCGACTCTATTTTGCGCGGCTTTGCCGCTTTTATTGTCTTTTCACTGATTTCCAGTTGTGCTTATATTCTGAACGACCTGCTGGATATTGAAAAAGACCGTGCCCACCCCACCAAGCGGAACCGCCCCTTACCTTCCGGTCAACTTGCACCGGGCACAGCATGGCTGTCATTGGTGGTCTTACTGGCAATCAGCCTTGTTAGTGCTTTCGTCATTAACGGGTGGTTCGCGGTGATTGTCGCTCTCTATTTCATCAATAATATCGTTTATAGTACCACGATTAAGAATGTGGTGATTCTGGATGTCTTTTCGATTGCCGGGGGATTTGTGTTGCGGGCAATGGGGGGTGCGGTTGCCATCGGGGTTCCGATTTCGCCCTGGCTTTATATTTTGACCGCCCTCCTTGCACTGTTCCTCGGCATTTCCAAACGGCGGCATGAAGTCCATCTGCTCAAGGAAGGCAGTGGTTCCTTCCGCAAAGTATTAAATGAGTATAGCGAACCCATGCTGGAAGAAATGCTCAATGTAGTAACTGCCAGCACGGTGATTGCCTATTCGATTTATACGTTTGTGGCGGAAAGTTTACCGGACAACCATGCAATGATGCTCACCATTCCTTTTGTGGTCTATGGCATTTTTCGCTATCTCTATCTCGTCCATTCCGGGCAGGACGCGCCGCCGGATGAGATGCTTCTGAAAGACCGCCCGCTGATCATCACGGTGATCTTGTGGGGGATTAGTGTTCTGCTGATTCTGTATGGCTTTGGCAACCGCTAATACGACCCAAAACCGGGACTAGGCAATCCAAAACTCGGTTTCTTTTTAATTTCAACTACAATGTTCTCAATATTCCCTAAAATACAATCAGGTAATGGAGTAGTACCATGAAAAAATTTACCCAATTCTTCCTTCCCCTCTACGGATTAGTCCTGATTTACGGGGGGTTAAAAGGCTACCAACAAAAAAGTCAGGAATCCCTCTATGCAGGTGCTGGAAGCGGGCTTGCCTGCCTTGCCCTGACCGCCCTTAGCACCAAAAAGCCACGCCTCAGTTTTGCGCTCGCTACACTGATTGCCGCGATTCTGACAGGGGTGATGGGGTGGCGGTTTGAGAAAACGGGCAAACTGGTCCCCCCCGGATTGATTATGCTCGCCAGTGCGCTGGCAACCGGAGTAACGGGGTTGGGTGCTGTGAAGGCAAAATAATTACTAACAAGAGTCTTTAAAAGAGCCTCACCAGTGGTGAGGCTCTTTTAATTTTTATACAAAACTTGTATTCCCCTTACAAGGTAGTATACTAGAAGTTATAGATAAGCTGTGGCTTCATACACGCTTATCTTTCTCGCATATTGGTAATTACGCTCCCATAATCCTCAGAACCAAGAAAGTACAACGACGGAAATCTTTATCACTTAAAAGGATTTCTGTTATTGGTATCCTGAGATAGGGCAAATGCTGTTTCTGCCGTCATCCGCTTTCCGTGTGAAAGGACCGTAATTACATTATGAGTGACACAGACAGTTTTGACCCTGTTTTGGTATTGTCACGCTTGTTGCGTCGCCATGCCGCCGCCATAAATGCGCCCCATGCCTGTGTGTTGCTCATTAACCCCTACGTCAACAGCCTTACTATCGAATATGGGGTCGGGGTGATGGAACCTTATGTCGGGCGTATTATTCAAGCCGATGATGGGGTTGCCGGGTATGTGTTATCCACTAAAAAAGCACAATTCATCAATGATTACCTGCACTGGCAAAAACAGTATCAACGCCTGATTCCCGAAACCCGCGAACGGTTTCAGGCAGTGGCGGGAACCCCTGTTTATCGGAATGGAAACGTGTGGGCAATATTAAGTTTCATTTGGGAGGAGGAGGCACCCCTGGATGCACCTCTCATGCAACGGGTATTGGAAGAAATCAGTACCAATGCTTCAGCCCTCATTAACCACCTGGAAAGTGTGGTCCTTCCGCCCGATCTTCCCCTTATCTCTACCGGAAACCTGCCTGCCGCCGCACAATAAGTCATATCGTTAAACGGCACGAGAGATAGGCATAAAACACCTATCTTTTATATTTTTTATACTCAATTGCGGATTGCTTCACTTATAGAAGATACGTATTAGAAGCGATAAAAGAGGGGAATACTTCCATTCAACAGGGCACCTTCTTTTTAGTATGTATCCATGGCATATTGTAAAAAAGGGTTAAAAGTGCTATACTATGGAACATACACAGACTAGGGACCAAAGTTTTTCCTACTAAATTGTGTACCTCCACGTCTCCTTCCATCATCTTTCCTTCCTTCCTCTACTAAAACTCTCATATCTGCGGATGTTTTCCATAGATTCTTACCTATGATAAACCGCTTATCCCAACGATAGGTATCTTCAGATATAAACAAAGATTACCGTCGTTTGTTCGCACGGTGGTTCCGGAAAGGAACACTCCGCATGAATCATACTTATGATCCCGTCTTAGTATTATCCAATATACTCAGGCGTAGTGCCGCACAGGCAGAAACACCTCACGGTTTTGTAGCCCTGGTAAATCCGGGACAAGAAACTGCTACGATTGAATTCGGCATTGGCTTAGGTGAAAACTATGTTGGACGCACCATTCACGGCTACGAAGGGGTAACCGGATGTGTGTTGGCAACCCAACAGCCTTGTGTCGTTCCCCACTATCGTGAATGGGACAATCAATTTCGGGGCATCCTGTCTAAAAATAAGGAACAAGTTGGAACCGTTGCCGGTACACCGATTTTGGAAGAGGGTAAAGTGGTTGCCATTTTGCTCTTCATCTTTGAATCGCCAACCCTTTGTCCTGAACGCAACCTTGTTGAATGGCTCCAACAAGTCAGCCGGAATGCCGGTTCGATTTTGGTAAACATGGATAAGATAGGGG
>CBKYSX010000077.1:0-10407 GCA_966690745.1 uncultured Ardenticatenales bacterium | reverse complement strand
ATGGACGAGGTACGGGAGGCAAGGCGCGAAAGCGGCGAAGAGAAACCCCCCATTTCAGGCAACGTGCTGGCACAACTGATGACCACCGTCATTGCCGCCACCCGTTCCGATGACCGTGCCGTACAAACGGAACTGGCGGCAAAACTGGTGAACATTCACGGACAATTGCCCAAAAAATGGAAGCCGCGCATTGGTCCGTTACTGGACAATTTGCGGGCAGTGCTGGGTGGAGCCGCCCCCCATACCCTTCCCGCGATTCCCGACCCCCACTATCAGAACCTGTGGAAGAATGCGGCGGATATTATTGCTAATGCCGACCTCAGCGAAGCACACGCCGAGGAACAATTGCTGGAACGGTTGGTACACAACACTCGCTTTACGCTCAAATCCAACGACCCTGATTTAACCGAAGGGTTCCTCCGCGCCCTGCTGGATGTACAACGTCAGGCACTTTCTACCGGTGCGCCCCATCTCGCTATGCTGGTCACCGCCATTCGTACCCTGTTGCAAGGGGGCAATACCGCCATGTTTACGGGGCATTTGGAAGGATCGGCGAAAGCGGCGTGGGAAGAAATCATTGCATAGTGCATATTGCATAAACGGCAAAGGGCTTTTAGTAAAAGTGCCTTTATGCAATATACACTATGAACCAAGAGGTATCTAAAAATGACCCTAACCATGCCCGATTACTACCGCGACCGTTTGGTTCCCGCCGACGACCTGCGGGCGCGGGTGGCGACCTTTCAACATGCCCTGTCGGTGGCGGAGATGGGCGGCGCACTCATTACGCACAATAGCGGACTGTATTATCTGGCGGGAACGATTCAACCCGTCCAACTGTATGTCCCGGCGGAAGGGGAGCCGATGTTGCTGGTGCGGCGCAACCGCGAACGGGTCATGGTAGAATCGCCCTTCCCGATTCACGATTTAACATCCTTACGCGATTTGCCCTTGAAACTATCGCAACGGGGCGTGATTCCGGCAACGCTGGGGTTGGAATTGGATGTCATGCCCGTTCTGACCTATCGCCGCTATGAAAAGGCATTGCCCGATGTGAAATGGAAAGATGTCGGCGGCATTTTGCGGGCGCAACGTTCTATCAAAACCGCATGGGAACTGGAACAAATTCGTGCAGTACGTCCCCTTGCTGATGCAATGTTGGACGGAGTGCGCGAACTGTTGCGGTCAGGGCTGACCGAGGTGGAATTTGCGGGACTATTAGAGGCACGCGCACGAAGCCTGGGGCATCAGGGGCGGTCATGGCTCCGTGCCTACAATCAGGATATGTACTGGGGGCATCTCATCGCAGGGGAAAGCGGCACGGTGGCTTCCTATTTTGATTCCCCCAACGGCGGCTGGGGCTTAAACCCCGCCAAGCCGGACGGGGCAGGGTTACGGGTTATTACCAAAAATTCCCCCGTTCTGGTGGATTATGTGGCGACCCGCTACGGCTACGTTCTTGACCAAACCCGCACCGCCGTAGTGGGCAAACTGCCCGACGAACTGCAACGGGCTTACGATGCCACCGTTGCCGTGCAAAACGCCGTCATTGCCGCCGCAACACCGGGGGCGATTGGCAGTGACCTCTTCAAATTAGCGTTAAAAACAGCCGATGAGCAAGGCATTGGCGATGGTTTTGGCGGCTTGGGCGACAACAAAGCCAAATTTGTCGGGCATGGCGTGGGAACCGAAATTGATGAATTGCCCCTGCTGGCGGGGGGTTGGCATGAACCTCTGCAACCCGGCATGGTCTTCGCCCTTGAACCCAAATACACCCATCCCACTTTAGGCATTGTCGGCATCGAAAACACATGGCTGGTCACCGAGACAGGCGTGGAACGGCTGACACCCGATGATGATGGAGTGATTGAGGTGTGAAACGAGAGACTGGAGAACACAACGTCCCCGTTGTGTTTCTTCAGGACGCGGGACGCAGAAATGGCAACGGCACAACACCGAAACGCAGAGGGGAAACATAAATGTTCTTGTAGGGGCGGGTCAGGGAATGTAGACTCTCCCAAAATGAACCGCTTGTGTGCAACGCACATGCGCGAAGCGATGCCCACCGTTGGGGCTAGTAGTCCATAGCGTCCGGTTGTGGAGAACAAATTTATCAATTATCTGATGAGTGAATTATAGATGTGAAAAGAGGAAACATAATGAAATTAGAGTGGTCACCTAATGCGGTTGAAAAATACAGGCATAAGTTTAGTACGGGTTCAGGTTCCTTTACTGTATATTTACAGGTTTTTGCAGATGAACGTGTTGATGTTACTTATGATTTGGGGGGGATGGGAAACTATAGAGAATTTGTTAGGATGCATGGGAGTAGATGGAAATTGTCTGAACATCACGGAGTTTTGAAAATTCAAATGCTTGAGTTAGTACATAAATCAAAAATCTACCCAATAATAGAACTCTATCGCGAGGCATACCCGAATGCTACAGATGCTGAAAGACAATCATCGTTTTTTGGGGAAGAAGAGAAACCAACATCATTTTTTGGAGAAGCCAGTATTTACTTTGAATATATTCTCTTACCGGAAAGTGCTACACATTTACCTGTAGATGATGGAATGGCAGTTATGTATAGGAGGGGTTGGGCAAAGCAGAATATGACGGAATTTGATTTGTTGGTGTGGCATCATTCGTCTTCTGAAGGGTTGTTCCACAATACCCACTCAGAGGCTGATTGGAAGATAGCAATTGAGCGTCTAACCATAACGAAATTCCAGCGTTGGGATGATACAATGGAAACACCTTCTGATTTTACGTGGAGTGAGTTTAGTCCTGATCAGCTACCCTTTTGAGCATAGTTTCAGCCATGATATGGGATTGTTCTTAAAAACCTTGGACCAGAAGTTAAGTGCATCCAAAATAGAAAAAGCCCCGCCGTATGGCAGGGCTTTTTCATTGATATGTAATATCAGGCAGGCGCAGGGCTGAAGGAAATATCCCCGTCCGTCAAGCCCCCATCCCCTTCGCTGGGGGTGGCTTTGGGTTGCGGGGTGCGTTGCGGCGGGCGCGATGCAGGCGGTGGGGAGGTATGCCCTTCCAACACAGCAATAAATTCATCGCGGGTCAGCGTTTCCTTGTCCATCAACGCTTTTGCCACCACTTCAAGATCGGCGCGGTGGGTGTCTATCACCGATTGCGCCAATTGGGACGCTTCTTCAATGATAGCGCGAACCTCATCATCAATCAGCTCGGCTACATCTTCAGAATAGTTGCGCTGTTCCGAGATTTCGCGCCCGAGGAAGATCATTTCATCCCGTTCGCCGAAAACCATTGGTCCCAGCCGTTCGCTCATCCCGTACTGCGTCACCATCGCACGGGCAGACGCAGAGGCGCGTTCAAGGCGATGCGCCGCCCCATCGGTAGCAGTGCCAAAAATGGTCTGCTCCGTAATACGCCCTGCCAGCATCGCCGCCATCTCGTGCATAAATTTGGAACGTCGCCGCATAAAATTGTCATCAGCCGGAGAACTAAACACATACCCGGTGTTGGATCCGCGCGACACGATGGTAATTTTACGAATCGGATTACAATGGGGCAGGAAATGGGAAACCAACGCCGCCCCTGCTTCACGATAGGCAATAATCCGCTTCTCTTTAGCACTGATGAGGCGGCTTTTGCGTTCCGGACCCATCATCACGCGCTCAATGGCTTCCTGCAATTCGCTCATGCCAATCGCTTTTTTGTTGCGACGGGCGGTTAAAATTGCCGCTTCATTGACGAGGTTTTCAATATCCGCCCCGCTAAAGCCGGGAGTCGAAGAAGCAACACTGGGCAAATCAACATCTTTTGCCAACGGTTTCCCGCGCACATGCACATCCAAAATCGCACGACGACCATTCATATCGGGGCGGTCCAGCGTCACGCGGCGGTCAAAACGACCGGGGCGAAGCAATGCGGGGTCCAAAATGTCGGGACGGTTGGTAGCGGCGATCACAATCACATTGGTTTCGCTGTCAAAGCCGTCCATCTCCACCAGAATCTGGTTCAGGGTCTGTTCCCGTTCATCGTGAGAACCACCCAACCCCGCACCCCGTTGCCGCCCCACCGCATCAATCTCATCAATAAAGATTATACAGGGAGAATTGCGTTTTGCCTGTTCAAACAAGTCGCGGACGCGGCTGGCACCCACCCCGACAAACATTTCCACAAACTCGGAGCCGGAAATGGAGAAGAACGGCACTCCGGCTTCCCCTGCCACCGCCCGCGCCATCAGGGTTTTCCCGGTTCCGGGCGGACCAATCATCAGTACCCCTTTGGGAATCCGCGCACCGAGATTGACAAATTTTTCCGGTTCTTTGAGGAATTCAACAATTTCGCTCAACTCTTCTTTGGCTTCTTCCACCCCCGCCACATCACTAAACGTGACGGTAGGTTTATCGCTGGTGAAAAGCCGTGCCCGCGATTTGCCAAAGTTCATTGCCTGATTGTTAGAGCCTTGCGCCTGACGGAGCATGAAGAAGAGGAATCCCCCGATAATTAACAGGGGAATGAAGGAGGCAAGAATCGGCGCAATGTTGTTCCATTGCGATGGAGGCGCATACGTTATATTCGCCGCCGCAATTTGCGTCGCCGGAATGCCCAATGTGCGGAAAAACTCGGGCAACCCTACATCTTGCTCTTTGACAGAACGTACCCGTGAGCCATCGGTCAATTCAATGGTCAGGTTGTTTCCGTCAACGGTAATTTCTTTGACGTTCCCGTTCCGAACCTCGCGGGCAACGGCGGAAATATCAACGCTTTCCATCCCCTGCGGGGGAATGACAACATTAATAAATAGCGCACCCAACGCGGCGGCTATCAGAACATAGACGATTGCATTACGCGCCCACCCTTGTCTCACGTACAGCCTCCAAGAGTCAAAAATTTTGCGATACCGATAAAAAATAGAGGAGTCGGATGCGATGGAACTGCACCTTTACCTCTTCATGGGTCGTATCGAAAAATTATACTCACTTTGTAAGGAATGGTTCACAACCTGTCCATTCCGACGTACCCTTAAGTATAGCAAAAAGCCTTCAAGAAACCAATACAATCATCAGAAAGCTTAAAGTGGGAGAATATCCCGCTCTACCACTATACTTCCATCCATAAAATAGGGCTGACATCACAACGCAGGGTCAACCTAATTCCAGCAGGCAATTAGGTTGACCCTCATTTTCCAATGGCAGTGCGTAACTTCCCCTATAGAGCGATATAGACGGAAAGGAAAAGGGTATGCGACAAATTTTAATCGTGGACGATGATAATCTTCTGCGGCGCGGCTTGGGCTTTCATCTGGAAAAAAACGGCTTTAAGACGCAAGGGGTCGCTTCAGCGGAAGATGCACTGGCAATCATTCGCCGCGACCCCCCCGACCTCGTATTGATGGACATTGGTTTGACGGGGATGGATGGGTTAGAAGCCATGAAACAAATCCATCACCACATCAATCTTCCCGTTATTCTACTCACTGCCCGCCGCCGCGAACTGGATCAAGTCTTGGGGCTGGAATTGGGGGCGGATGATTACGTGGTGAAACCCTTTGACCCCGATGTTCTGTTAGCGCGGATTCGTTCCGTGTTGCGCCGTGCTACCGCGCCGGGTTTCAGCAAAAACGAAGAAACGCTGATTACCGTAGGTGCAATCCAAATTGACCTTGCCGCCCATACCGTCACGGTGAATGGCACGTTGGTAGAATTGCCCCCCCGTGCCTTCGATTTATTGGTAACATTGGCGCAAAACGCCGGAAATGTGGTCACCACGGATGATATTATGAATCGTGTATGGGGAGCGGATTTTGTGGGCGAACCCCAAATTATCTATGTCTATGTACGCTGGCTCCGCGAGAAATTAGAAGAAGACCCTAACCGTCCTACCCGCCTGCTGACGGTACGGGGCGTGGGCTATAAATTGGTTGCCGCCTGAATGCCATGACCACCCTGCTCACTCGTTCCATTATTAGCCACATTGTTCCGGTGGTCATGACGGTTTTGCTGATTGGCGGGGTATTGGGCTACGCGCTGGAAAATCACCTCTTTATTACCGTAGCCCCTACATCCACACCTCCTACAGCCCCATACCCTGCACCATCGCCGCTTCCCGCCACCCCTGCCACCCTTGAACGGGATTTGGAATTGTTGCGGTATTGGATTATTGGCGTGGTCATTATTGCCTTGTTGGTGGGCATCAACCTTGCCTCCCTTTCTGCTTATTTATTGGAACGTCCTCTGGCGCGTTTGACGGGGGCGGTACAACGCTTAACCCGGGGCGAACCCCTGCCTGCCGTGGAAGCGGGGGGACCTCAAGAGATTGCGGCATTGGTAACCGCGTTCAATACCCTGAATGATCAATTGAAAACCGTGGAAGCCAGTCGGGAACACTTATTAACCAATGTGGTTCACGAATTAGGTCGTCCGTTGGGGGCGATGCGGGTGGCGGTACGGGCATTGCGGGATGGAGCCACCGAAGAGCCACTATTCCGCGACGAACTCTTAATTGGAATCGAAGAGGAAATCCAACGGCTGAACCGCTTGCTGGATAATCTGGTGCAATTGGGCGGCTCTGTATTAAAAACCCTTGAAATCCATCGCCTCCCGCTTGACATAACAGAATGGTTGCCAACGGTGCTGGCACTATGGCATCCCACCGCCACTGCTAAAGGCTTACACTGGCAGAACCATTTTTCCGCTTCATTGCCTCTGGTCGAAATAGACCCTGACCGTATCGGGCAAGTGCTGGGTAATTTGTTGAGCAATGCCATTCGCTATACTCCGGCGGGCGGTACGATTACCATCCGCTCCGGGCAACTGGCAACGGGTATGTGGATAGAGATTCAAGATACGGGAATTGGGATTCCGATTGAAGAGCAGACCAAAGTCTTTGACCCCTTTTTCCGCAGTTCTGCCCATACCCGCTTCCCGCAGGGCATGGGGTTGGGATTAGCCATCTCCCGCGAAATCGTTACGGCGCATGGCGGAACATTAACCCTGTTGAGCAAACCGGGGGAGGGGACAACCTTTCGAATGGAGTTGCCGCTTGCCGGTAAAGGTTAAGGCAACTGAAATGTATGATCGCCCGCATCAGGCGCAACAGGATAGCGTACACCGGTGCCGGAATCATACAACCCGACCAAAATTCGCCACTCCGTATCCGTAGGGGACAGGGGAAGCGTCACCGTTTCCTGCACCCATTCCCCTTGCACCCATTGCCCCGAAGCATGGCTATTCCCCAGCATTCCGTCCGCTTGCGATATGGGAAGCGGTGCGCCTTCATCAGGAACAAGATGGATAAAGCGTTGCACCGTCGGCATGGTGGCTGATAGAGCCTGCCACGTTAATGTTAGTTCCAACCCGTTTTCTGTTTCCCGAATCTCCCACGCCCGCAACTCCACAAATTCCCACTCCGCCTTTTCCCGTGGCAAGGCAACCGGCGGCTCAAACAATCGCCATCCAGTGGTGCCCCGTTCCGCGTGGTTATCGCGGAGAACCCATTCCCCCCCCATCCACCAGCCATTTTGCTCGTGCGGGATTAGCGCAGAAACCGGATTAGCCTTATCTGTTGTTGTAATGGATGGGAATGGGGCGTTCTCACGCCATAAGGTAAGAGCGGGAAAGAACGGGGATGAAGGATGGCGCGGCAGGGTACGCAGGAGATAGGTTTCGCCTGCTTCCCATGCATTAATCGGTTGCCACACCACTGCCGGAATAGGCTGGGCAACCGTATCGGTGATGGGAATACCATCGGTGGCAAGTAAAGCGGCATCTAGGGTCCAACCATTGGTCTCGGAAATGGTCGGGGTCATTTGCCATTCAATCGCCACCCGCCCCCAGAAATCCTGTTGAAGCGAATAACCCTCTATGACTGCCCCCTCAAGAGCTACATTCATGGGGACATCCGGTAGCGTGGTAGCGTGGGCGAAAGTGTAAAATTCCGGGGGAATGATTTTGGTCGGGTTCCCCTTTTGCAAAAGCAGATAACCATTTTGCCCGTTCGCAATACCCCATTCCCCCGCCAACAATTCCTCAATATCCTGTTTCAGGTCTACGGGATGGCGGGTTGTGTTCGTGGTCACATCCACCAGAATCCATTCGGCATTCTCGCCTACAGTGGGAAAACGGTAGGCATCGTGGCGGTGGGCGACATGGGGGTGCAATTGCGGATCCGCACTCAACGGCGCATCGGGCGGAATCTGTTGAATAATTGCAGAAAGTAAGCGGTGATGGTCCGTTTCAAGCGGGGTAATCCAATCCATCGCAAGCGGTTGTCCCGTCGCGGTACGGGCGGTGAAAATCGCTCCCACAAGTGCGACACCCAAAAGGCTAAATCGCCATACGGGATGATACCGTCCCCATCGTAACAGAGTCGCGCCCCCGAATATCGCGGCAACCATCATTCCCGGCACAAGCGGTGCGCCATAATGTTGCAAGGAGCCATATTGCCCGAAATAATCACTCAACAAATTCAGGATGAAATGGGGCGCGAACAAGACCCACGCCAACGGCGCAAACAGCCCGAATCCACCGGTTGCCAGCACAAAATCCCGCAAAAAATTCAACCGGTAGGGGTCACTTAATAGATCCGCCCACACATCCCAACGGGTGAGCATTCCTGCGATAATCGCAAGCGGTGAATCCCCAAAGGCGGCATACCGTTCAAAAAAAATAGAATTGTCCTGCCCGCTAAAGCGTTCATCGGCAAAGGTGCGAATAATCCCGAAAACCATCACAACCACCCCCGCCACCCCGCTTGCCACCAATGCCACCCCCGTTTTCAGCAAGTGGGTTTCCCCCTCCCGGGAGGGGGGTAGGGGGTGGGTTGTCGTTCTCCGCTTTCCGCTTTCCGCTTTGGTTATGGACACAACGTCCCCGTTGTGTCCTCCAGTCGCCGGTTCCGCTTTCCGCGACCGACCGCCCAACCATCGCCCCACCATCCACCCCCCAAACCCGACCACCATCAACCCCATATCTTCCCGCACCAACAATACCAACAGCACCAACGGCGCAACCCGCCGCCATTTCCCCTGCCACCCCCAGTAGAGGGCGAGGAGCATCGGCGTAATCGCAAAGGGGGTGGCGTGAACCTCGGCAATGTTGGCGCGGGTTACAAAGGGATTGAGTAAATAAATGAGGGCAAATATCAGCCCTGCAAAATAATCGGGGTTGCCCCGCCCCCATATATCCCGCGCCAGCCAAAAAACAGGCAGTGCGCCCAACGCCAACGCCACCGTCTGTGTCAGCAACAGGGCGCGGACATCATCCCAGCCGAAATAGAGCAGACCCAACGCAATCCAAATCGGCTCTACGTGTTCGCCATAGCGGGGAACCGAGCGGGTTCCGGTGGTGCGTTCCAACAATCGCCCGTTCTGCGAATTCCACACCACCTGATCCACATTACTCAGGTCATCGGCACTGGTGATAAACGTGGCATGGAGATGCCAACTCATCCAGGTGTAAGCGATGATGTAGACAGAGATAAAGAGGAAGAGAAGGGTGTATGTGGCTTTGGGCGAAGTGAAGAAAGAAAAAAACTGAGTTTTTGCCGTTGAAAACTCAGTTTTATGCCTTGCTGAATTAGGCGGACTTGCCATAGCGTAAGAAGAGGGCGGGAAGGAGGGCAAGCACTGCAATCGCTACCGTAACGGTGAAGAGGTCGGTGACAACGGTGGTGGTCACGTTGGAGACAATCGCAATCATTTTCGTGAAAGCATCGGGGTCCGTCAGAGCGGGTTTCTCGGCAAGGGCGACCAATTCTTCATAGCGGTACAACGCCCACGTCACTAACACCGACAAGCCCAGCGTCATGCCCAGCAACCGTGCCACCAGCAAAATCGAAGCCGCAATACCCCGTTCCGCTTCGTCAACCCGTTCCAATACTGTGGTCGCCAAGGGGGTTGTGACCAATCCCAGCCCCAATCCCGCAATCGCCAACGGAATCTGAAGCACATCGGTAGAGAGGGTGTTTTCCCACCCCGCCATTTGCCACAATCCAACCACCAACATCACCAACCCGACCAGTACTACCACGACCGTAGGAACAAAGCGTAGAATCGGACCCGCCGCCAACGCCCCGATGACCATCCCCCCGGCAAACAATGCCAACAACAGCCCGCTAGCCGCCGTTGCCGCTTCCACGCTACTGCTTACCGCTTGAAGCAGGACGGGGATTTCCACCATCACCGCCATCAAAATAATACCCGTCAACAGGTTTACCACATTGGCGGCGGCAAAAGTGCGTTCACGCAGTAAACTCAGATTGAGCAGAGGTTCGGGGGTACGCCGTTCCCACCAGAAGAAAGCAATCAAAAAGAGGAGCGACGCAACCAACAGCGGAATGGTGTAAGGCGAGAAAGTGGGGGCTTCATTCTGGTTAAAAATCGCGCCCCCTTCCGGCGTAGCCGGTGCGCCCAGATAC
>CBKYSX010000076.1:0-10550 GCA_966690745.1 uncultured Ardenticatenales bacterium | reverse complement strand
CCCACAATTTCCTTAACAGCAGTTTTGTTAATGTCGAACGATTACAATTGCGCGAAAAAGAACCGTTTCTGTGGATTCACCCGCAGGATGCAACTGTACGCGGCATTGAAGATGGTTCCACCGTGCGCGTTCGCAATGGCGCGGGAGAGGTGAATTTGAAGGTGTGGATGACGGAGCGAGTGGTGGCTGGAACGGTGCTGGCTCCGGGGATTTGGTGGGCAAAATTTAGCGGGGATGGACGCAATATCAATCAAGTTACGCCGCAGAATGAAACCGATATGGGCGCAGGGGCGATGTTCTATGATGTGGTAGTGCGGGTTGAACCTGTTGTTACGCCGATTCCTGTTTCCGAAATGTTGCAACCTGCGAAATAACCACCGCTTTACGGGGTTGGAAACCCCGTGCTAAGAGAACGAAGCCTCGTTAAGGCTATCCAACCCTTCAGGGTTTCGTCCTCTTAGCACGGGTGCTTTAGCCCCGTGTCGCCAATCCTCTATTTCGTCCAGTCGAATACCCGATCACTGCTATACCCGTATTGGAAGGTCAATCCATCCATCACTTCGGGCATAAAGGGTTGCTGGTTGCTTCCATCGGCATTCATAATATAAGGTCGCCAGCGTCCGTCACGGTTGGTCAGGAAAATAATCTGACTACAGTCAGGACTCCATTCCGGCGCAACATTATCATGGGTCGGGCCCGCCAGCACACTCTCACTTCCGGTCAACCGTCTCAAGTTCGCCCCGCTACTATTCAGCGAATAGATTTCCCAATGGTCATGCTGATAATAAGTCGTAGCGATTTTGCCCGCCGCCGCACACTCGCGGGGGTCATAAAGCCGTGAATCTTCCGCAACCGTAACGGGTTGGTCGTTGGTCGCAGGGTTGATGACCCGCAACCCGACATCCCCATCAAAAAGGATTTCACCATTACTGCGATAAACGGGGCTAAAAGAATGTAAATCGGATGGCGGTTCGCGGAAGGAATTGTCGGAAAGGGTGATTATGCCCAGCCGCCAGAATGGGTCTTTGGGCAGGGTAAAACAGAAACCAAAGAAACATTGTTCTTCTTCTGCCAATCGCCCCCCATTTTGGAAGTTAAAGACGATTTGAGAGCCATCGGGCGACCATGACGGGGCTTTGGATAACGACTGTTCCCCTACCCGTCTCTTGCCGGAGCCATCGGTGTTCATCACATAAATGCCGCGTGGTGTCACCCAATCGGCATAGGCAATTTGGCTCCCATCGGGCGACCAAGCGGGGTCAATCCCCGCGCCCACGGTACGCAATCCTGTTCCATCCGCATTCACGGTATAAATCGTCCCTCCCGGCGAAGTGGCAAACACCAGTTTGCCCCCTGTAGGCGTTGTAGTGGTGCCGGATGGCACACTCCCGGTGCTTGGCGGCGCACTCGTGCCGGAGGTCGGTCCCGTAATCCCTGCGGAAGCGGGGGTGCCACTAATCACTAAATAACTTGTGGACATCCACCCCGTCTGCCCCTTATATTGTACCTGGGTCCAGCCCCGTGTGGTCTGAAGAACGGGGTAACTCTCGCCCCGATAGGCAACCCCAATTGCGGGATTATTAATTCCCGGACCGCTTCTTACATTCAATGCCGCCGTATTTACGGTGGCGGTTTGCCCGTTCCCCTGTGCATCGGCGGTGGGTGCAGTCATCAACCCCGCCCCCACCGCTACGACCATCATTGCCAGTATCAGTACGACTTTTCTCATGGTAAGCCTCTTAAAGGTGCGTGTTGCTTAATGCGTCTTGCGTGACTTCGCTGGAAGGCGATATGCAAAACAACCCTTCTACATTCCTAAATGCTGGATATGCCAGGAAACAAAAAGGTTGTCCCTAAATCCATGCACCACGCATCACGCATCATCTTCTCTATCATCATCCTACCCCTCAATTATGGAATTGTTGTGGAGAAGGCGTGAAAGCCGTGTCTAGGTTTCATCTTCGCGCGAAAGAAAATCCCATAACATCGAGCCGAGTTGGTCTTGTTCCGCCACTTCGCGCTGACGGGCAGTGTACAAAGTTTCATAATCCAGCAACAATGCCCGTAACAGAAGGGTAAAATCCCGCGCCGACAGACGGAAAAAGTATTCATCGCGGCGGGGGGTGTCATCCATCCAGCGTGAGAGGAAGGTTTCTTTTTGTCCCAACATCACCAATTCATTGGTTCCCATGACGCGTGACCCCGGCACGATGCTCATGGGCAGGAAACATATATCACGGCTCGTCACACTCGACCAGACAAACAAGCCCAACCGTACGGCGTCATGTTTGTTTTGCAACAAAAGGCGCGGTTGCCATTCCCGATATTCCGTCAGATATGCCCGTGCACCCGTCACCCAGAAACGATTTAAACCGAATTCCGCCAATGTTTCTGTGACGCGGGGCAACATTACATAGCGACGTGGGATTACTTTGGCGGGGAAAGAGGATAACGCCCGGTAATCCAATTCAGGAACATTGGTAAGCGGTTGTTGGGGGTCAAACAGATCCAATTCCATCAGGCTTGCGCCAATGTTGTGAATCACCCGATCTAAAACGGTACGGTAATCAATCTCGGTGGTTCCCATTAATTGGGATTCCAGCCCCGCCAACGCCTCTCGAAAGCGTTGGGCTCTGATTTTGCGGGCGGCATCATCCCCCTGCTTGCGCTTGTCCAGCATCGTCCCTAATTCTTCATTGGAGCGGGACGCACCCGAAGCAGGGCGATTTTTTTCCAATTCTGTTTTTACGGTATCCAGCAACCACGTTTTAAGCAGGTTGGCGAGTTCGCGGCTGGAAAGGTTGTCAGGATTGTTTTGAGGCATGAGGTTGGAGGGTAAAACAAATCGAAATTGATATTTGTGACTACTATTATACGCGAAAGGTCAACCAAAGGTCGCACGAAATCCTATGTACATAGATGCCCACACCCATCTCCACCATTACCCGCAAGCGTTGTTACCCACTGTTTTGGCACAGATCGAAAATTTGGAAATTCGGACAATGGCGGTGGCGGTAGACTTACCCACCTATCAGCAAAGTCAGGAGATTGCCAGATCATCGGGGTTCATTATTCCTTCAGCAGGGATTCACCCCTGGCAAGCCGCCGCCAACGCGCATACGTTAGATGATTTTACTCCCTATTTAGAAGCGACACCCGTCATTGGTGAAATCGGATTGGATTTTCATTGGGTGGAGGATGAAACGACGTATGCCACGCAACGGCACGTTTTAGAATATTTTCTTGCCGCCGCCCGCGACCTCAACAAACCTGTGAATTTGCATACCAAAGGCGCAGAGGCGGAGATATTGAAGTATTTGCGAGCGTATGGCATTCAACGCGCCCTGATTCACTGGTATTCGGGAGATAAGGATGTTTTTGAGGCACTGGTAGCAAACGGACATTATTTCACGGTCGGCGTAGAGTTGCTGTTTTCAGAGCAAATTCGGAACTTTGCCCGCGCCCTGCCGCTTGAACAACTCCTTATCGAAACCGACAATCCCGGTGGGTTGCCATGGCTCTGCAACCAACATCCTGATAAAATTGCCGGATGGCAACCTTATATCGTAGATGGCTATGCTCTCCCAGAAGCGGTTGTCCCTGTCTATGAAGAAGTGGCAGATCTAAAAGGGCTGACCATTCCCCTATTAGAAATGGTAGTAGAAGAAAATTTTGAGCGGTATCTGGCAGGGCAATGAAGGCGATATTCACCACAAAATTGGCTGTGATGGGCAGGGAAATATGAGCACGTCCGTTTACCCGATCCACCCCATCGCCCCCGCCAGCAAGCCCACCACGCCGCCGCCCAGCACTAACCAGGTGGAGTTAATTTTAGTACGCCAGATAAGCAAGGCGCAGATCACTGCAATCACAATGGTGGGAATATCCACCAACGCCCCTTGACCCAATTGAATCCCCACCGCACTCATTAATCCTATTGAACCCGCATTAATTCCATCCAGCAAGGTACTCGTCCATTGCTGGCTACGAAGGCGGGGAATAATCGGGTTCAAGAGGGCAACAAAGATGAATCCGGGGAGAAAAATCCCAATCGTGGCGATAATCGCGCCCGGAATCCCCAGCAGGAAGTAGCCCACAAACGTAGCGGTGGTAAAGACAGGTCCGGGGGTAACTTGCCCGATAGCGATGGCATCTAACAGCTGTTGGTCGGTCAGCCAGCCGAGGCGCACCACCAAATCGTTCCGTAAAAATGCGAGCAGAACATAGCCACTCCCGTACAACAAGCCCCCGGCTTTCAGAAAAACCAGAAAAAGGTTTAACAGGTCAGGGGCTGTGGGCAACTGCCCCAAAGAAACCGTTCCCCCTGCAATACCAGGGATGCCCGGAATCAATAAAAAGGGTGCGCCGCCACGCACCCGATGAATAAGATAATAAAGTCCTCCCGCCCCGAACAATAAGAGCAGTTCATTCACCCCGAAGAGATACAGAACCAGACACACCACCCCAATCAGAATAAGGATGTTGTTTTTGGCGGCTTGCTTTCCTAATGTCAGAATCGCCTGTAGCACGATAACCAACACGACCGGCGCAATGCCATACATCAGGGCAGTGCCACTCGGAGTCTGCCCGTATTGCACATAGAGCCACGCCAATATCCCTACAATCAGGGTAGAAGGGAGGATAAAGCATAAGCCCGCCGCAATCAGTCCGCGCCACCCTTCCCGTTCATAGCCGATGTGCATCGTCATTTCCGTGGAGTTCGGTCCGGGGATCAGGTTGGTCGCTCCCAACAAATCAAGAAAATGCTGGTCGCTCATCCAGCCGCGCCGTTTCACCACTTCATCTCGATACATCGCAATATGAGCCGCAGGACCGCCGAACGCGGTAAAGCCTAGTCGTAGAAAGAGGAGAATGAGTTCGCGCATGAGGTTAAGAGCATCGGGTATTGAGCATTGAGAAATATGGTGTACTGACAAACAAGATTGAAGCAGGAAGGAACGGCAACCCACCCCCTTCCCCCCTCCCGAGAGGGGGATTCCTACACCGTCTCTTTAGGGCGGGGAACCGGAGGCATTGCAATAAAACCAGACTATGATGCGATTGTCCGGGGGTTGTTGCTCACATGAGGATTTGCGAAAGGGTCTGATAGACCCGCACCATGCTGGACAAACTAACCCATTCGTGCGGGGTATGGGCACCATCCCCTTTGGGACCATAAATCACGGTAGGCAACCCCGCGCTACTAAAGATTGCCCCATCCGTCCAAAAAGGCAAGCCCACCAAAGGTGTATCGGGCAGTTGTTGTTGGAGCGTACGAACAATGGCGGCGTGGTCGGGGGTACGGAACGCATTACGGGTAAAGGCAAGATGTCCGTGTACCGTGGATGAATTGACACCCCGCGCCACCACTACCACCCGTTCAATTTGTGCCCGTAGCGTGGCTTCGGTTTCATCGGGCAGGGTGCGCCGTTCCCAAGTCAATCGGGCGTGGGCGGGGTAAATGCTCCATGCACTGCCGCCCTCTACCTTTCCGGCATGGAGCGAAGCACGCCCCAGAATCGGGTCGGCGGGGGTGGCGGCATATTCTTGCTCGATAATGTGAAGTTCCTGAATCGCCGCGCCGAGGGGCATAATCCCATCAATCCCCACATCGTAAAGGCTTCCATGTGCCGCTTTGCCTTCCACCACCAATTCGCACCACGCAAAGCCGCGATGGGCAATGCCGATATGTTCTTCGGTCGGTTCCAGAACAATACAGGCAGAGGGCGGCGTTTCAAGCGTGGGCAACCATTCCTGTACCAACCCTTCCGCGCCGCGACTGACGTCTTCTTCGTCCGAAACAAAAGTGAGCCAGAGGTCGCGGCGCAACGGGGTTTGGATGCCTTGTTCCGCCAGTGCCAGCATGATGGGAATCGCGCATTTCATATCATACGCCCCACGTCCCCATAATTGATCCCCCTCTACCCGCAGGGTAAAGGGGTCATCCATCGCCTCGGTTCCTACCGTGTCCATGTGGGCGTTGAGCATCAAGGGTGCATCTTCGCCGCGCCCTCTGATACGGGCAACCACATTCACGCGCCCATCGGCGGCAGGAAGCAGGGCGGTTTCGATCTCCCGTTCTTGAAACCAGCGTACCAACCATTCCGCCAGCTCCTGCTCTCCGGGTCCTGTCGTTAATGTGGAACTGACTGAATTGATACCGACCACTGCACGGAGCAGGTCAGTTAAACGTTGTTCAATCATCATGGAATCCTTCTAGTGACAGCGGGAAAGGAGAAATGGGAAACGAGAAAACGGAATGATAGGGCAAGAAACCGCGAAATAGAATCCAACCCCGCAAGCACATGTAGATAGCCCGGGGGAACGGCGACTCACCCCCTAACCCCCTCCCAAGAGGGGGAAAACACCATCATTCCCCAATGAGATTCAACACCGCCGTCACAATTTCGTCGGGGGTCATCGTCGCCGTGTTGAAGGTCGCGTGGGCATGGGCAAAGGCATGTGCCATACGCCGCCGTTGTTCCGCCAGATAAGCATCATTTAGGTCAATCCCGGGACGGCGTTGGCGCAAAACGGGATTGGGCGCGTCTAATACAATCAGGTAATCGGGGTGGAGTAATTTCTGCCACATTGCCGGTACGCCGGAATGTTCCTGGGCGGGCATCCGCGCATCAATGCCCAATTCCTGTAAACGGTGTGCAATCGTGCTTTTACCGGAACCGCAAGGACCCACAAACGCAATCCGAAGCCTCTGTCTTCCGGCAGATTCATCATCGCTATCCATCATAGATACAACCCCAAATTCGTTTGATTACCGCACCGGAACCACGACCCGCAAGCGCCGTACATCGTCGGGGGGGGCGCGATGGACATATAAGGCTAGCACTGTTAAATCATCCTGAGCAAAGCCGTTGTCAGCGGCATATGCCGTATCCAGGAGGTGATCGGCAAGCTTCTGCGCGGAAATCGTCTCATTCAACAAAGGTTCCAATACGGTGGCAACTTCAAATTGTTTGTTGGTGCGCGACCCAGCATAGCGAATCCCATCCGAAAAGAGAACAACTCCGGTGTCGGGTTGCATCGCCATTTCGTGAATGATGGGACGGGTGGTTTTGTAGATGCCAATGGGTTGGGCAGGCTCATCCCAATACCGAATCAGGTTGTCTTGAATGAAGAGGGCGGCACAGTCGGTGTTACGGCTAATGACAATCGTGCGGCTATCCATATCCAACGACAAAATCTGTAAATCTGCCCGCACTTTGCCGCCGCGCATGGCGTAAAGATAATCATGTGCCGCCCGCGCCGCTACCCCATCCCGCGCCCCCTCCCCTAATAAAGCAATTACCTTCCGCGTGACAATGTTAGAAATCACCTTCGCGCTTCTGCCGCTCCGTTGTCCATCTGCCATCACAAAGGACATGCCCCCGTGAGGACGTTCCACCATTTCAACTGTGTCGCCGCTTTCGCTGGTGGCATATTTACCGATTTTTGCAACCGCAAATTCTGCGTACATGAAAGAAATCCATAGTGCATAGTGCATATTGCGTAAACGACACGTCACTCCCATAGTGGGACGCACTATGCACAATGTAATTTTATGACAACAGCTGTTCCAACAATTTCTTCGTTTGTTCGATACCCTGTTGAGGGTCGCCGTAGCCTTCGTATTCGATAGAATAATACCCTTCATACCCCGCCGTTTGAAGCAAAGCAAGCAACGAGGGATAGTCTATCGTGGTTTCATTGCCCACGCTATCGAACGTATAACTTTTGGCATGAACATGAACCGTGTGTGGGGCGAGGGCTTGAATGGCACCATGGCGCATGGCAGAGGGGTAGTTGCCTAAATCCAGACAACATCCGGCGATGCTTTCAATAAGGGCAACTAGTAATTTCGGGTCACTGCTTAGCCCGCCATGATTCTCCACCCCAACCTTAAGCGTTCCGGCTTTATCCACCAGTCGTTGCAAATTGTGTCGCATGGTGGGTAAAAGTGCCGCATCGGGCTTGCCGCCGCTTGTAATCCGCAGAACGGAAGCTCCCAGCGCATGGGCGGTGGCTATGCCCCGTTCCCAATAGGCTTCTGCCATATTCAGGGCATCGCCTGTGACTGCCAAATCGGTGTCCATCGTCCACGATACGACCTTCACCCCCGCCTGCTCCGCTGATTGTTTTAATTCTACAGCAATCGCAGGGTCGTAGGCTTTGGGACGAATCGGGCGGGGATTGGCGGGCGCACCGGGTACTAAGGATTTTAGCGCATGATAGGCACGGCGTACCAACCCCGTTGCACGCCCGAAGGGAAGCGGCACTGCCAACAAATCCAGCAATTCTACATTCGTAATGCCGAGTGCCATCGCCCGCGCCGGAACCTCGCGCTGGTGCATTCGCCCGCTAAACAACGCTTGATGAAAACTAATCGCAGAAACAGCAATTTTTTCCATAAAAGCAATACGGTTCGTAGACACTAAGCATCTACGAACCGTACATCAATCAAGGTCCGGGATAAGGAGTTGATGTTGGAAGCGGTCCGATGGTGGGCGGTGGTGGATACCCCCCTATGGTTGGGGTAGATACCGGCGGTTGCGGGGTCGGGTCGGGGGTTGCCGTGACTCCGGTTGGCGTACTCCCCGGACGGGTTGCCGAAGGCGAAACGCGGGGGGTCGGGGTTGTGGTGGCTCCCGGAACGGGACTCCCCGTTTCCACCGTTGCTGTTGCAGGGAGCGGCGGGGTCGGGGTGGTTGGCTCTGCATTCCCATCTACCGTGGGCGATGGTGTCGCCGTTTCCAACGGAACGGGTGTGCCGCGAATCGGACCCGGATAGCCATTGTCGGGTGTCGCCGAGGGAAACTCCGGCGGAATCGGGGGCGACCCCGATGGCACCGGATTGCCGCCGCGCAGGGTCGCCGTCGGGTCAGGCGGGCGCACAGGCAATGGCGTGGTATCGGCAAGGGTCGCCGTAGGAAGCGCAACGCTTTCGCGTTCCAAATCTTGCCCCGCAAACCAACCAAACCCCAAAACTAAGAGTGAAACGATTAGCGTAAAGGCTCCGATGACAAGCACCATCAAGCCATCACGTTCGGAAGCGGTCAAAAGTACCTCGTTGGTATCAATAATCACGAAAAAGAGCGTCAATGACGCTCCTTCGTGGATAGTGTCTATGGTTCAGTTTAGCAAAGTATTGGGGGGATGCAACATAATGGCTAAACCTATCAACTCACCCCACATTCCGGCGCGAACGACACGCGCCTGCATATGGGGCTACCATCACGCCACCCCTTCGCAGGGGTTTATCAGCTCAGAAAAAGCGTCTTCCCCAACCATGAACCCCGGATAACAAAAAGGGTTTTTCCCAAACCTGAACCCTTGAAAAGGGTGGCGTGATGGTAGCCCCAAGTGAAGCGAATGCGGAACTTGGGGTGGGCTATAGGACAAGCAAGGTCTACTCACTCCTCCATACGCTCAAAAATGGGAATCAATTGATTTCGAGCATGATGTTCTTTTTGATGAACAACATAGGAAACCGCCTCTTGAAAATGGTTTGCATTCAGCGTAAAAATCCCGTACCCCTTTTGCCATGCAAAGTAATCCCCAATTGGAAAATGACGACGAATGGCGCGGCTGGTGGCAGTTTTGAGTTCGCGCACAACATCCGATGCCGCCCGCGATGGCGGAATCGCTAAAATCAAATGAATATGGTCAGCCACATTGCCCGTTACCACAATTTTGCATCCAATGCTTTCTGCGTGGTGAAACAAGGTGCTACGGAGCAACTCCTCCATCTCCGGCGTAATCAATGGTTCACGATTTTTGGTTGCCCACACCAGATGGTACCGCATTCGTGAGAATGGCATTGACCCTCCTTGATTTATGATAAGTATGACGCTTACCCACCCCACATGTCGGCGGGAACGACACCCGCCTGTATGTGGGGCTATCATCACGCCACCCTTTTCAAGGGTTCAGGTTTGGGGAAATGCTTTTTGGGATCTGATAAACCCCTGTCAAGGGGTGGCGTGACGATAGCCCCAAGTGAAGCGAACGCGGAACTTGGGGTGGGCATCCTCTAATGGATAAATCTTTCTCTAAACGCCCGTCCCACATTCCACTCCATATATATGTGGGGTGAATAAGCATTATGGGGGTGACTATCCATCATGAAGTTTATTCCTTACCAATCAACCCCCGCAATTCCTCCTCCCCGATCACCGCCACGCCCAATTGTTCCGCTTTTGTTAATTTCGACCCCGCCTTTTCGCCCGCCAGCAGATAGGTGGTATTTTTGCTAACCGAACTTGAAACAGACCCCCCATGTTCTTTAATCAATGCCGCCGCTTCTTCACGGCTGAGGGTGGGCAGGGTTCCGGTAATCACAAAGGTTTTCCCCGTAAGCGGTCCGGTAGCGATGGCATCTTTGGGGCGGTAATGGCGGCTGGTAAATTCCACGCCCCCTTCGCGCAGACGTTCAATCACGGCGCGGTTCGGTTCATGGCTGAACCATTCCACCAGACTTTCGGCACTCACCGGACCGATGCCATGAATCGCCTCCAATTCCCCTTGCGTCTTGCCAATCAACTCATCCAGGGATT
>CBKYSX010000075.1:0-10593 GCA_966690745.1 uncultured Ardenticatenales bacterium | reverse complement strand
CGGCATTGACCTATTTAGGCTTGCGTAATGCCATGATTGCCGATGAAATAGCGGCGGTGGTGGCAATCCACCCGATTGTCCAACAACTCAAAATTTTGGACCTTTCTCTGGGAACGTTGGGGGATACCGGCGCACAGGCATTGGTGGATAGCCCGCACCTTTCCCATCTGGAAGAGTTGCGCTTGTTCCATCATTATATGAGTGAAGCTATGGTTGCGAAGGTGGAAGCGTTGCCCGTAAAGGTAGATGTGAGCGACCCGCAAATGGACGAAAATGATGGCGGGCGTGTATGGCGCTACGTGTCGGTCAGCGAATAGGTACAGTGCCACCGCCACTGGTAGTCATTGCGACCCCGACAGACCGTCGTGTTGAGTTGTTGCAGGCGGCATTGGCGCGGGGCGGGTTTCCACTTGCAACCCTTATCTCGTATGAACAAGTAATAGCCGGGGGTATAGATTGGAAGCAGGTGGTACCGCCGGGGGCAGTGATACGACTCGAATCTCCCGGAAAATCTACACGTATACAGGAATTGCTCATCCAGTCAGGCGGTGGCTCGCTCTGTCCCTTGTTAGAAGGGGAGTGGCGGGAACCGACAGCATGGTATCGGGGCTTTTGTATGGCACTGGATACCATTGAGGCAGGCGTGGCGGAGATTGAGGGGATACGATGGATGAACCCGCCTGCGGATGTGGCATTGATGTTTGACAAGGTGGCGTGTCATGCTCACCTGCACGCGCAGGGGCTTCCGGTTGCCCCCGCCTTCTCCGATATTACCTCGTTTCATGCGTTAATTTCCGCCATGCGCGAGGCGGGCGTGAATCAAGTTTTTGTGAAGTCCCGTTATGGTTCCAGCGCGGCTGGTATCATTGCGTTACGGGTCAACAATCGTCACATCTCTGCCATTACCACGTTGGAGGGGGCTTATCACCAAGAAAGATATTGCTATTTTAATACGCGCCGCCTTCGCCATCTTACCGACCCTCTAATGATTCAATCATGGGTGGATATGTTGTGTGAAGCGGGAGCGCATATTGAAAGATGGATTCCGAAAGCGGGATGGCGCGGCAAGACCTTTGATGTACGCCTGGTGGTCATAGGGGGCAGGGTGCGTCATCAAGTAATAAGGATGAGTGACAGCCCGATTACCAATCTCCATTTGTTAAACGAACGGAATGATACTGCTGACCTGATTGAGCATATCGGTCGGACAGCATGGCAACGGGTAATCACTATGTGTGAACAAGTTATGGCGACATTCCCGGATACGCGCTATGCCGGGTTAGATATCGCCCTGACCCCGCATACCTATCAACCTGTTGTTTTAGAAGTGAATGCGTTTGGTGATTTATTACCGGATGTTCTGCATGAAGGGCAGGATACATACGCGGCGGAGTTAGCAGAATGCGGCTGGGGATAGATCATTTTTTATTTATTACGCTGGATACGCTACGGTATGATGTGGCGATGAGCGCGTGGCAACAGGGTCAAACCCCGGTACTGGGGGCGTATTTACCCGCAACAGGGTGGGAACGGCGGCACAGTCCGGGCAGTTTTACCTATGCCGCCCATCACGCTTTTTTCGCGGGCTTTCTGCCTACCCCTGTAGCACCGGGCAAACACCCGCGCCGTTTTGCCGCCACCTTTAGCGGAAGCGAAACTACCACTGCCGAAACGATTTGTTTTGACACGCCCGATATCGTAAGTGGCTTTGCTACAGCAGGCTATACCACGATTTGCATCGGAGGTGTGGGTTTTTTTAACCGGTTGACTTCGTTGGGGTCTGTTCTGCCACGTCTATTCCAACACGCCTATTGGAGTCCACGCCTCGGGGTAACAGACCCTGATTCCACCGAAAATCAAGTTGCACACGCCATAGAAACCATTGCACAGATTTCAACAGGGCAACCGTTGTTTCTGTTTCTGAATGTATCAGCATTGCACCAACCCAATTATTTTTATCTTGAGGGGGCAACCGAAGATTCTCCTGCCACCCAGCAAGCGGCACTCGCCTATGTAGATACCCAATTGTCGCCCTTATTTGCCACGTTCCGCGAACGGGGACCGACCTTTGCCATCGTCTGTGCCGATCATGGGACAGCGTATGGCGAAGATGGCTATGTCGGACACCGGTTGGCACATCCCACAGTATGGGACGTGCCTTATGCAGAGTTTTATCTGTAGAGGTTTATGTATCACGCTTACACCTACGCGTATCCCCATAAAACTGCCTACCGTCCCTTTGAATCGCCTCGCCCGTTGCAGGAGCTGTGGGCGGAGGAGCGTAAAAACGGGCTGTTCTTATACATTCACATCCCCTTTTGCGAAATGCGTTGTGGCTTTTGCAATCTGTTTACCACAGTTCACCCCGGCGCGACCCTCGAATCCCGTTATATTAAAACATTAGAGCAGGAAGCGGCACAGGTACAGGAAGCGATTGGCGCGGCAACCTTTGCACGAATGGCGATAGGGGGTGGCACCCCTACTTACTTGGAACCGCACGATTTGGAGCGGGTACTGGCAATCGCAGAAGGTGTTTATAAGATAGACCTTCATCAGATTCCGGTGTCGGTAGAAACCTCCCCTGCCACAGCAACCCCGGAACGATTGGCGTTGCTACGGGCGCATGGTGTAGATCGTATCAGTATCGGTGTACAAAGTTTTCGGGAAGCAGAAGTTCATGGGGTAGGGCGGGCGCAACAGCGAGATGAGGTGGAACAAGCGTTAAAAACAATTCGCGCCCATACCTTCCCTACATTGAACATAGAACTCATTTATGGGTTGCCCTATCAGACGGAAAGCACATGGTTCGAATCTCTTCGCGCCGCTTTGGAATACACACCGGAAGAGTTATACCTTTATCCTTTGTATCAACGCCCCTTAACGGGGATGGATAAAATCACGTTGTCGTGGGATGACCATCGTTTGGCATTATATCGGGCAGGGCGCGATTTTCTGTTGGCGCGGGGGTATACCCAATGCTCGATGCGAATGTTCCGCGCCGCACATGCCCCGATGGTGGATGGTCCTGTATATTGTTGTCAGGAGGATGGGATGGTGGGGTTGGGGTGTGGTGCACGTTCTTACACACGTACAACCCATTATTCTTCGGAATATGCCGTAGGACAAAAGGGGATACGGGCAATCTTGGGGGACTATTTGGCGCGTCCTCCTACCCACTTTTCCGCCGCTCACTATGGATTTGTGTTGGACAGGAATGAACAACGACGGCGGTATGCCATTAAGTCTATCTTGCATGGGGATGGATTGGACCAGGCGGCATATTATGCCTATTTTGGTACCCATGCCTATGAGGATTTACCATTGCTACCGGAATTGGTGATGCGGGGGTGGGCAACCGAAGAAAATAATATATTTTCTCTTACCCCGTCCGGCTTCGAATGGTCGGATACTATCGGCCCTCTGCTTTATTCGGAGCCGGTGAATACCTTAATGGCAGAATATGATTTGCAATAAGGCTGAGTTCGCAAAGCACCCCGAAGCATCAAACCGCAACCCACCTCTAAAGAACGGTAGATTCTGCTTTTATAGAGCCGGAAACCCCTCATGCACCACGAATCAGTCAAGATACACCCTCTTTCCATTCTCTATCGCGGACCATTGTCCAGCTGTAACTATGGTTGCACTTACTGTCCCTTCGCCAAACGCAAAGAGAGCCGTGCTGACCATAGCCGGGATGGAGTAGCATTAACGCGTTTTGTACATTGGGTAGAAGATCAAAAGGATTTGCAGATTGGAGTTTTGTTTACCCCGTGGGGGGAAGCCCTGATTCGCAAACGGTATCAACAGGCACTGGCAACGCTCACCCATCTGCCCCATGTGGTTAAGGCGGCGATTCAGACCAATCTGGACAGTCAGTTGGGATGGGTGGAAGCGTGCAACAAGTCTACATTGGCGTTATGGGCGACTTATCATCCGACACAAACCACCCGTGCCCGGTTTTTGGCACAATGTGCAGAATTGGTGGGGCGGGGTGTACGATTTAGTGTAGGGGTAGTGGGGATAAAAGCGCATTTTGAAGAAATTGAGGCATTACGCGCCGCCTTACCCGACGATGTGTATTTGTGGGTCAATGCTTACAAACGGGAACCGGACTATTACGATGAAGGGATGTTGAACTTTCTTACGAATATAGACCCGCTTTTCCGCGATAACACCCGATACCACCCCAGCGCGGGGAAAGGCTGTCGCGGTGGGGAAACGGTTATTTCGGTAGATGGGGATGGCACGATGCGCCGTTGCCATTTCATCAAAACCCCTATCGGTAATATTTATGATGCCGATTTTCGCACCGCACTGCAACCCCGCCTTTGCCCCAATGCCACCTGTGGTTGTCATATCGGGTACGTGCATTTAGATGAATTGCGATTGTATGACGTATACGGGGATGGAGTTTTGGAGCGGATACCTGAGGGGTATTGAGCATTGAGTATTGAGAAAACAATGGTACTAAGAGGATTCCGATGTGGGTTTTGTTTTTCTGGTAGTGGTAGCAGGACGCGAAACCGAGTTTCTGCCGTTGAAAACTCGGTTTCTTTCTGAGTTTTAATGCGGTATCAATATGCCGTTGCATCACCGCATTTTTCTAATAGTCAAAATCTAACGTGTTCTAGGTTTCGATTAAGGGGTGGTAATCGTTCGGGTTATCGAACCCTGCCAACCATGCCGCCCCATGCCGACACGAACGGGTAGTGGGTGGAACACGAAGCATATACCGTCGTCCGGTAGAGGGACAACTGACCGCCAGACAGACCAACGGTTCATCATCCTTCATGGGTACCCGTAACAATTGCCGTTTACCCCCCACATCAAAATCACTATCTATCAGTTCAGAATTGGCGGCGGTTAGGAAGGCATCATACCCCATTCGCTCCATCAATACACGCCGCCGTTCAACATTTTGTTCGGCGATAATCTCATCGGCGGTGATGGTATCGGGGTGAAAGGCAATTCGCTCATCCACAGGTACGCCACGCCAGAGCAAGCGTGCCTTTTTTGCATTGTCAGGTAGGGCAGAAATTCCCGAATCGCCGATATCCACTGAGGTTGAAATCTTCAGCGTAGGGGGGAGTTCTGTCAAAGCAACACAATCGCGCACATTCAGTCGGGCGATATGGGTCAACCAATCGGGAAGTGTACGGAGCCTCCAACACCCCACCATGCTTAAATTACCATGGGCGATGCGAGCGTGGGTCGGGAATTGTTCAAGCAGGATACAACCTGAAATGTCCAGATAGTTGACATTCAAGCCTTCCGGCAGAGCCTTCAGGGCGGTGCATCCCCGCACATTCAACATGCCCACTTTTAGATTGGCAGGCAAACTTTCCAGCAAATGACACGCTTCTAAATCTAAACGGTAGGTGACCCGCAAATCATCGGGCAGGGTCGTAATTGGAAGCCGATGGGCGACAAGTTCGCCACAGGTGAGGCGTGAGGGTAGTTCTGTAAGCGCGGTACAATCATTCAGAACCAACCGCTTTCGTACCGTTAACCCCGCCGGAAGATGCGTAATATCCTGCCGTCCGCTCAGATCTAAAGAGTCAATAATTGAATTTTCCACTAATTCAAGCGGTGGTGGAGTAAGGGTGTGAAGAACAAAATTCATTAGTCCACCACCCGTCGAATCGCTTGCGGGCTATATTCCCGTTGAAACCAGACGCGATACCACCCCTGTTCTAAAACAATCGGTTGGTGTTCTTCGTGTACCAATGTGGCGCGTGGGGTGGTGATATGTAAAAAGAGGGTGTCCGTATCGCGCCGATAAACCGTTGCCGCCCCCCGTTCCGCAATGCGGTGGCTATGCCCGGTAATTTCACCCCATGCTAAAATTTGAGAGGGTTGGGTTTGAAGGTTTGTGGGTGGATTCGAAATAGGCATGAGCAATACATCACCATGACGATACATTTAAGCACCTCGTTTCTGCATATTGAATACCTCTAGTATAACGCCGAGGTGCGACAGGCAATGTCTAAGGTGAAGAGGGAAAGAAACGCTTCTTTCTCCTTTTACTTTCTGCAAAAAGGTATAATGGACCATCAAGACCATGTAGCATTGATTCAGAAAGGTATCCCGCAACCAGGCGGGGTGTGGGCAGATTTGGGGGCGGGGCGGGGGGCGTTTACGCTGGCAGTGGCGGAGTTGATTGGTAGGGAGGGGGTTATTTATTCGATAGATAAAGACAGAGGGGCATTACGCGAGCAGGAACGGGCGATGAAGGCACGATTTCCCGATGTTACGGTGCATTACCAACAGGCAGATTTTACGGACGTGCTAAATATACCGCCGTTGGATGGGGTAGTAATGGCAAATTCACTCCATTTCCACCTCCACAAAGAGCCGATTCTGCGGCGGGTGTACCACTATCTGAAACCGGGCGGGGTGCTGATTCTGGTTGAGTACAATGTAGATAGCGGCAATATGTGGGTTCCCTATCCATTTTCATATCCAACATGGGAGCGATTGGCGGCAACGGCGGGCTTTGTCGAAACCCGGTTACTAGCCACCTATCCCAGTTCGTGGCTACGTGAAATCTACGCGGCCGCAAGTAAAAGCCCCATCCCCTGAAAATCAAATAAGTTTTTCCACTGTGAAAATGAAATGATAATGATAGAATGATGTGCGAAATCTTATTATACCAGCGTTTATTCGGGTAATGCAATGCCGCAGAATTTATGAAAGGCAACCCGCAATGAAACACACGCTCGCTTTAACAACAATTATCACAGTGGTAATAGGGGTCGCACTTTTATTCATAGAACAAGGCAAGGCGCAGGGAACGGTTATAACGTATTTACCGCTTGCAATGGAAAGCCCTGTAATTACGCCCTATAACCTGACTGAAGGGGGAAATGGTGCTTCCTATGCGCCCTCTGCTAATAGCGATGGCACGTTGGTCGCCTTTTTGTCGGACGCAACGAACCTGGTCGCAGAAGATACAAATGGTGCCACGGATGCTTTTGTATGGAACCGTACTATCGGTCAATTTTGGAGGGTGTCGGTAGCAAGTGATGGCACAGAAGCAAATGGTGTTACCACCCATGTATGGGTGTCGGGCAACGGGCAGTATGTCTTATATATCAGCGGTGCAAGTAATCTGGTACAAGGCGATACCAATGACCGGGCAGACCTGTTCCGCTATGATTTAAGTCAGGGCGTAACCGAATTGGTGTCGGTATTGCCGGATGGCGCGGCGGCGGGTGCGGCAGGCAACGCGGCGATTAGCGAAGATGGCAATACTATTTTGTTTACGTCGGAAGCTAACATTACCGGTTCGCCCTGGCCCACTACTTGTGCCCAGGGACCCTGTACTGCTCTATTCCGGCGCGATATGGCGGCAGGGGTAACAACGGCGGCGGTAACTGAGCCGGACGGTACCATCATAATCCCTATTCGGACCATATATATGAGTGCCGATGGCGATGCTTTTGCTTATGCCCGTATTGAAAATGTGGGTACGGTGTGTGGCGAGTATTGTTTTGATGTGTTTGGTCAAGTCATCTGGCACTATAATCGAACCACAGAGGAATCGCTCCTTGTTGCCCGTTCGGAAGCCTCATCTATTGCCCATACTTATTACAATAAGATGGTGACACTACGTGGGTTGTTGGCGGATGGCACACAGGTTGCCTATTTTGAGGATTTTGAGGCAAGTAGCAGTTCCGGTGGTAGTAGTAGCGTGGGACTCCTCATGAAAGAGGGTACCGTAGAAGCCACGGCACTCTATTCGATTGCCTCTGCAAGTTTCCCCGTTACTAACGCACTCTATTCCATGATGCCGGATACTCAATTTACCGCGTCTGCTTCTGGCGAGGTCATTGTTTTTGCCGTCCCTGACCTGAACCGTGAAGATGCCACGCCTTATATTGCAGAGGATGATAATGGCTATATTGATTTGTTCCACTATCAAAATAGTCTTTATCTACGCCTGAATAACCTTCTAACGACCAATGCAATGCGCCCTTCGATTTCTGCCGATGGGAATACCCTCTATTTCGAATCCGTGGCTACTACGGAACCTAACCCTGACCGCACCGATATTTTTGTGGCACACCTCCCTTAGATACACATTTCACGCGTAGAAACTCTGGATGCAAAAGAGCGAGGGATTCAACCCTCGCTCTTTTTTGTTTTGTCGCTACGGGGGTGTAGCTCCGTAGGGGGAGAACAACAGGAAATTGGGCGAGCCTTGCGGGTCTGCCACAAGGTCGGGCGTGGCAGAGGAGAGAATAAAGGCGGTAACTTCGGCGGGGGTAGCATTGGGGAAAAGCGATAGATACAGCGCGGCAAGCCCTGCGACATGGGGCGCGGCGTGGGAGGTGCCATCTATCGTATGGGTAGCGGTATCGCTGGTGTGCCATGCGGATAGAATTGCCGTTCCGGGTCCAAAGAGGTCAAGACAGGTTCCATAGTTAGAGAACACCGAGCGGACATCTTTTATATCAGTAGAGCCAACCGTAATCGCATCGGGCAAACGGGCAGGAGAGTAGTTACAAGCGTTTTGATTGGAATTGCCCGCCGCTACAATCACGGGTAACCCGCCATCAATCAGGGTCTGCACGGCATTATCAATGGTGGCGTTCGCAAAGGAACCGAGGCTCATATTGACCACCGCCGGAGTCTGGTAATTCCCCCCGACCCAATCCAGCCCCGCCAGAATCCCCGCCAGTGTTCCACTGCCCTGACAATTCAGCACCCGAACCCCATGAAGCGTTACCGCTTTGGCAACACCATAGGTTGTGCCGCCGACTGACCCGGCAACGTGGGTTCCATGCCCCTGACAATCATCGGGGTTGTTATCCCCATCCACTGCATCATAGCCATTGCCGACCCGCCCCGTAAATTCCACATGGGTGGCGCGAATCCCTGTATCCACAACGTAGGCATGAATGCCTGCGCCATCCAAATGATAAGTATAGGTGCTGTTCAGCGGCAATAATCGCTGGTCAGTGCGGTCTAAACCCCAGGTGACATCTGTTTGAATAACGATAGTGGCAGTCGGGGTCGGGGTTGCCGTCCCCGTGGCTGTCGCGCTGGCAGTGGCGGATGGCGTGGGGCTGGGGGTGACGGAAGGGGAGGATGTAGCCGTGATGGTTGATGTCGTAGTAGCGGTGGGGTCTGGGGTGGTTGTCGCTGTACCTGTCGGTGTAAGTGTGGGGAAATCGGTTGGGGTTGCTGTAGGGGTTACAGTAACGGAAGGCGAGACAGAAGGAGTAGGTGAAGGAACACTCTCTTCGTCCGCCCGCCACACCAACGGCAACCATAAACGGCTATCGCCGCGATGTTGTACAGGAAGAGCCATGGAAATAATTACATTGGGTTCGACATAGGCAACGGCAGGGTCGGTACGGATCGCAAATAACGCCGCTTCTGATAATTCCGCCGCGAAACCATGCAGGGCATGGTCGTAGGTATACAACAACGTACCCCCCACCTGCTCTACCCGTTGGCGGCTTTCATCCATTGACCGTGCCACGTGGGGTTTATAGATAACAATGTATTCCCCTGCAACTACAGTTGCCCCCTGTGGTGCAGTTCGTAACGGTGCAAGAGGTACGGGCGCAGAAGCCGACCCCGTTAATGTAGTAATGATTGCCCCTATAACAAATACAAACAGGAAGCTGATAAGAAGATACCGTGTTGAAGAACGATGCGGTAATGCGAACAACGGAATGCTCCTTTGCATGATGAGGATTACGTGCGAAAGGTATCCAGCCACCCCTTTAACCATTGCAACGCTTCTTGATGTTTCTGGCGGGGCAATTCGTCGTATTTGGCGAGGTCGAAACGGCGTTTGAAGGCATCCCAGACGGCGGGGTAATCGTTGCGCCCCTGTCCCAACCGTATTCCCTTGTTTTGTGCGGCGGCAACAATATCATCCACCAGGGCTTTAATGGCGGCTTTTTCTTCCGGGGTAATCGGGTCATCAGGGGCGGGAAGCAGACGGGTAATATCGGTGAAGCGGGCGAGAATCGAGGATTGTTCGGTACGGAGGCGATTCAGATCGCCCAGTACATGACGAAGAGTATCCTCATGGCGATAAAGCAGTTGCCCCAACATACCCATTTGTTCATCCAATTCCTCCACGACTTGTTCGGTGCGGCGCAGGCGTTGCCGTTCGCTCAATACCATTTCCCATAATTGCGCCTGTTGCAGGGCATTGTCCCGCATCGCACGTATCATCGTTTCATCCAACCCGCTTTCGGGGTGGGCGGGTGAAAAGGCACGGTCAATCACTTCAATAACTTCCCGTTGATATGCTAACAACCGTTCCCGTATCTCGGCTTTAACCCGGTTGGCGTTAATGCCAAACAACCACGCCCGCACATACTTCAGCGACAAACATTCCATTTCTAAAGTACGCCCATCGGGAAATAAAATCGGAAGCGGACGCAGATGGTCGCTCATTACCGGGTCGTCCTGGATTTTTTTAATCTGATTGTTAGAGGCAACGCCAATCGCTTCGCATAAACGACGCAGAGGAACCCAAATCGTGCCTTGCTTGTCGCGCAGGGCAACCAGTTCCGTGTTATAAAATTCAACGGTGCGCTGTTCGACGGGAACAATAGCATCCATGAT
>CBKYSX010000074.1:0-10612 GCA_966690745.1 uncultured Ardenticatenales bacterium | reverse complement strand
AACAATCCATTGATTCCCTTTCTACCGAAATCGAACGCTCTCAAAAATATCTGGACCGGGTGCGGCAAGAGCAGGTCGAAGACATTCTCAACGATGTTAAAGAAGGTCCCGATCTGAAATTGTAAGCGTCGGGCGATTCTGTATACTCAGGTTGTCCCTCCCTGATGCGGGGACGTGAATCAGTTCGCGTCCCCGCCCCTTACGCATATGGCACGTCAATTTCTGCTCTATCTCTATTCCAGAGCCAATATTGTTGGTTCCATCTTTGCACTGATTGGCATTTTGCTGGCTTCCAGTGGGATTGCCGGAGGTTTATTAGCCATTCCGCTTGTGATTGGCTTGTATCTGTTAGGTGCATTTATCGGAGGGCAACTGTTTCGGGAAGGAAGTAAGATATTAGAGAAGCCCGATGAGGAAAAGACCCTTGAGGAGATGAAAGCGGAATTGGAACGGTTGGTGGTACGTTCTAGACGCAACTTACCTGTAGAACTTTCGGAGAAGGTAGAGAGTATTTACGATTCGATTGTAGGAATTCTGCCCACGCTCGCCAAATATGAACCCGGCGATTATAACCTTTATAACATTCGCCAGACTGCCCTGGATTATTTGCCCGAAGCGATTGAAAATTATTTAAGTCTGCCACCCGCGTATGCCAACAGCCAACCGGTACAAAATGGCAAAACCCCTCGTAAGTTATTGTTGGAGCAGTTGACGTTATTGGACGAAGAGATGAAAGAAATTGTAGAGGACATTTCGCACAATGATACCCAAAAACTCATTGTGCATGGGCGGTTTTTGGCGGACAAGTTCAAGAAGGAAGAATTGTTGGTAAGGAGATAGAGAGGAGTCGTGTCGTTTCCTCCTTCCTCTTTCCTCCTTACCCCTTACTCTCTTATTTCCTCACCACAAACAATCATATAGGGTTCGTTTTGATGGCGAGTCAAAAAAACGGTGAGCGGTCGTCCTTTGGGGTTCGATTTTAGCCGTTTGCGAAAGGGTTCCGGCTCAATCGGACTGCCCCGTTTCTTCACAGCGACCACATTCCCATCCATTTCCCGAATCATCCGGTTAAGCGTTTTTAGATTAAAGGGCGCGTGTAATAAAACGGGCCAGCCCCGTAAAAAGGGCGTAAGTGCGGGCATATCCCCTGTTAAATAGGCAATCTGGGGGTCTAATTGGGATGCACCCATGGGCAATGCCACCTGTGCCACCAGGGTTGCCCGTATCACTGCCGGGTCCGGTTCATACAAATAGGCGCGGGGGGGCGTAACCGCAAGCGGGGGCGCAGGGTCGCTACTGGTCACCGTAAATAGACGTTCTCCCTCCACGATAGTCGCAGTACGCGCCACCCCTTGCCGTAACCCGCCAAACCACAACACCCCCTCTTTACATATCCCGCCTTCACTAATCCATTCTGCTTCTGCCGTTGGTGGAATTTCATTATCCGGTACGCCGGGCATGACTTTTACACCCATATGGGGCAGGGTTTGTTGCGTTGCCAGGACTGCACTGATCGGCGGTATGATTTCATGGAGGGAAAAGACGCGCCGCTCTTCGGTGCGGCGGGCGGGGTCGGCAAAGGCGGCGGAGATTTCTTTTGGAAATGGATAGGTTGTCCAATCCTGTTGTTCAAAGTGGCTAACGGCATTACCGCCCACCGTATTGACGTTGTACCGGGCTATCATTAACCGCACAGGGTCTAAATCAAGGGCTAAGAGGTGAGCGGCAACATGGCTTAAAGCAAGCGTATCGCCTCCAATCCCACACCCCAAATCCGCTACCCCCCCAAAAGGGGCATAGCGGCGGGCGCGATAGTTGGCAATACTTATCCCGCTTGCCTGTTGCAGGGCTTCATCCGTGAACAACATCTCCCGCGCCACCTCCCCAAATTTTGTAACGGCTTTTATCCGTAGTCGTGCTTGATCCAGCAACGCGGCGGCATGTTCTTCCGTATATGCTTTTTGTAGCATTGTCAGGGTGGATAAGGTATGCCGCTCCTCCAACGGGAGGGTCATGCTATACTCAATCCCGGACTGTGCCTCGTCGGTGGTGAGCCACCGCACCATTTCAACTGTTAAGGGTCGCATCACTTGGGTTATGGTTGCATGTTGCCCAAAATATAGATCGGAGGAAGGAGAGTGGAGAGGTTTGTAAAATACCGCTCTCCTCTCTCCACTCTCTATCTAAATTGGGGCAACACGTAACACTCAATATTTCAATGGCAGATAAACTTACGCTCGAAACCCCGGAACAACTGGAAATCAACTATAACATTGCCCGTCTGGGGTCGCGGTTCATTGCCGCACTCTGGGACACTTTCTTTATTGTTTGCTTAGAAATCCTACTCGTTTTTGGAACGTATCTGGTTATAGACCAAATCGAAGGGGTTATCGGGGATGCGGTCAATTGGATTGTTGGCATCATGGTTTTTATGGTGTTTGCGATTTTCTGGGGATATTACGTAATATTTGAATTGTTGTGGAACGGACAATCACCGGGCAAACGGCTGACGGGGATTCGTACCGTGCGTTACAATGGTGCGCCGATTGGCTTAAGCGAGAGTGCCATCCGCAATATTGTACGAATTATTGATTTTTTTCCCGGGGCGTATGGCTTCGGTGTCATTAGTATGTTCGCCGATTTGAAATCCCGCCGGTTGGGGGATTTTGCGGCGGGAACCTTAGTAGTGCATGACAAAGTACCTGTTTCCTTGGATACCTTAGGTAAACAAGTGACCACCGACACACGCTTGTTGGAACCGGCACTGCCCAATTTGCACCGCTTGGAAGAAAGTGAAGTCGAAGCAGTAAGACGGTTTCTGCAACGGCGGGACACCCTACAAAATGATATTCAACTTGCCGCCCATCTCGCTACCCGCCTCCGCTCCAAATTAGAATTGGAAAGTCCCCATTCCTCGTTGGGGCAAGCCCGCGAAGATTTAGACTTGCTCAAACGGGTTGTGGCGCAGTGGAGTAACTAGAATATTAAAAATCCACGAAAAAAGCGGGGGTCCATTTTGGAACCCCGCTTTTTTCGGGTGACAAAGGTGAGATTTTACTCAAACAACACCTGTCGTCCCTCATCAAACACCAACACCACCGGGGGGTGAAGCGGGTTTCGTTCGGAGGTAAAGCTAAAACTGCCCAACGGGGTTGGAATCAGGCGCAATTCTGAAAGAGCATTACGTACGTTGCTATGAATCGTACTACAACTATTGCGGAGGGCATGGGCATAGAGGTAAACCCCTGTATACGCCTGCGCCGCGAATTGGTCGGGGTCGGAATCGTACGTTTCCTGATAATGCTCGACAAACGCTTCATTTTCAGGGTAGGGACTGACCAATGACCATGCCGCCCCGGATACGGCTCCTTCCGCCGCCTCTTCTGCCTGATCTGCCAACGTTGCGGAATTAAAACCATTTCCGCCCATCACCGGCGTATCAATTCCTGCCGCCCGTAGCTCTGTCAGAAAGCCCGATGCTTCCGCCAGCAAGGCACTGACTAAGATTAAATCGGGTTCGGTTTCTTCCATCGCTTCTATAATCGCTTCAAAATCATCTGCACCCGTACTGAACGTTTCTGTGCCAGCCACCCGAATTGCCTGTTGGCGCACGGCGGCACTCATCGTTTCATAGCCGGAACGGGTAAAGGCATCTACCTCGTCATAGACCATAAAAACCGAGGTTGCCCCTGTTGCTTCTACCACTGCCCCTAATGTATTCGGAATGACAAAGGCTTCCGGCAGAGAACTGCGGAAAATGTAGGACCCCATTTCGGTAATGCCATTGGCTGTGTTGCTGGTGGCGATCACCGGCACGCCCGCTTGTTGAGCGAGGGGGTCGGCGGCAAATGCGGCAGTGGAAAGGGTGGGTCCTAAAATTCCCACAACCTCCTCCTCTTCAATCAATCGGGTGAAGGCAGTAGCGGCTTGTTCCGGGTTGGTTTCATCATCTTCATAGACAATCAGCAAATCGGCATCCGGGGTGATGAAGTTGCCTTCATTGATTTCTTCTACGGCGAGGTCAATGCCACGCTGAATCGAAGTGCCGTATCCACTGGCGGGACCGCTGAGCGACACTACTGCACCCAGCTTAATCTCACCGGCAAGGTCGCAAATTTCAGGGGTAACGGTGGCAATCATGCCGGAACGGGTTGGCACGGGGATGAACGTGGGGGTGGGAACGGCGGGAGCCATTGCCGACTGAACCATCGAACAGGCGGAAAGGGTAAAAATGGCGACCATCGCCACAACGGTGCGAATCAGCGCAGACATGCAATCTCCTGGACAAGACCATAAGGGGTTATGCGTTCTAGTGTAAAAGAACTTTGCCCCTACGCAATATGCACAATGCCCTATAACGCAAAAGCGGACGAGGGCAGTGGTCGTCCGCGAGAGGCTTCGTCTTCATGGTGCATATTGCATAGTGCATAAACGGCAACGACATTCATTCCTAAATAGTGACAAACCTGACCTGTGCCGTGTCGTTCTATGCAATATGCACTTTACATCTCCGTCAATCGCCCGTATGCCGCAACGTGATGGTAACAAATGGCGACGGCAACGGCATCGGCGGCATCATCGGGGCGGGGGATGGACTCTAAGCCTAACAGCAACCGTACCATCTGTTGCATTTGCTGTTTGTCGGCTTTGCCATAGCCCGTTACCGCCTGCTTAATTTCCATGGGCGTAAATTCCCGTAGGGGGATGCCCGCCTGTTGCAATGCCAACAAAATGACCCCCCGCGCATGAGCAACGGGGAGGGCGGTAGTGACATTCCGCGCAAAGAAAAGTTGCTCAACCCCCACCCCATGCGGCTGATAGGTTTCAAGCAACTCACGGATACCATCATAAATGATGATTAGACGTTCCGGCAAAGGCATATGGGCAGGGGTACGCAGTACGCCATATTCAAGAAGGCGAAGGTCTTGTCCTTCGCCTTCCACCACACCCCACCCCACAATCGCTGTACCGGGGTCAATCCCCAGCACCCGTTCCCCACTCACCCTGCGGCTTCCATGGCGGCTTCACTGAATTCGATATTTGTATATATCTCCAGAACATCGTCCAAATCTTCAAGCCGCTCAATGAGTCCCATAATTTGTATCTGATCTTCGGTAGAAAGACCTTCCATTTTATGCTGGGGAATCATGGTCAGTTCGATACTGTCAGGGGTAAGTCCCGCCTGGCGCAGATTTTCGGCAACCCGTTGCAATTCGGTGCGCTCTGTGTGAATTTCGATTATTTCTTCATCGGGAATCACATCTTCTGCGCCCGCATCAATTGCCATCAACATCACTTCTTCGGCATCCAAACCATCAGCAGGAATTGTGATGACCCCTTTGTTCTCGAATTGCCACGCCACCGCACCGTTTTCGGCAAGGCTGCCCCCCCCCTTTTTCAGGGTTGAACGCAAATCGCCCACGGTGCGGTTGCGGTTGTCCGTCAGGCATTTGAAAATCATCGCGGTGCCGTTGGGACCATACCCTTCGTAATAGAGTTCTTCCATCGTATCAGCTTGACCTTCGCCGGTGCCCCGTTTAATAGCGCGTTCAATGTTGTCCGTGGGCATATTCATGCCTTTGGCTTTATCTACAGCGAGGCGCAACGTGTAATTGCTGGAAATGTCGCCCCCGCCCTGCCGCGCCGCCGATTCAATTTCGCGGGCGAATTTGGTGTAAATCTTGCCTTTTTTGGCATCACTTGCCGCTTTGCGGTGCTTAATGTTTGCCCATTTACTATGACCTGCCATGTACGTCTCCTCAGAAGATATGCGAAACAGGCTTTGTAGAAGAAAGCCCATTTGGTTCTTAAAATAGCTTTCGCCAGTATAGCATAATCCGATAGTTTGGTCAGGTTTTTGCGCCTTACCCTATGGAAATCGGTATTGGCAGTTTGCTTCTCGGTATTGAGGAATATCCCAAAGATTCGGTGCATTTTTCATAGACATGCGTTTGGTTATGGCGTATTCTAATGCGTAAGGACAGAGGTTTTGACGTTGCTCCGCCCGACCCTCCTACTCTCGTTGCCCCTCGCTGTTTTCTCCGAGTTTCTGTTTTAGTCTCCAACTGTCTGACTTACACCTAATTAGAAAGAGGATATGCCACATGAACATCACTATTTTTAGTGTTGGTACGAGGGGCGATGTTCAACCCTATCTGGCATTGGCGGTAGGGTTACAGAAAGCAGGGCATCGGGTGCAATTGGTAGCACCACGTCGTTTTTCCGGGTGGATTGAATCTTATGGAGTTAAGTCAGTCGGCGTGAACTTTGACGCACAGGAAGCAATGCAAACTCCGGAAGCGAAAGCTGTTCTTAAGAGCCGTAACATCATTCGTCAGGTGCAGGTATTACGCCGACTTTTCGCCGTAGGAATTACCGAATCAAACGAAATATTCTGGCAGAGCGCACAGGACAGCGATTACGTAATTCAATCACCAACAGGTAGCGGTGCCTTAGAAATGGCGGCAAAGCGAGAGATTCCTGTGTCCATTGCTTCGCCCGTTCCTTTTACGCCAACCTCTGCCTACCCTTCGTTTTTTCTTTCAATACGCACTTCGTTGGGGGGATGGTATAACAAATTAACCCATTTAATCATGCAACAATTGCTGTGGATAGGTATGGGCGGCTCGGCTTTGAATGTTTGGCGGCAGAAGTTGGGACTACGCAAATTGAACTCCTATAGCGATATGATTCGTTTTGCACGTAGTTTAAATGCTCATTTGCTTTATGGTTACAGTAAGTATGTGTTGCCAAGTCCATCGGATTGGGACGACTATCCGCAAGTCACAGGCTATTGGTTTTTGGATAAACTTGCGGAATGGCAACCTTCCACGGAGTTGCTTCGTTTCCTGGATGTCGGTCCGCCACCTGTATACATAGGATTTGGAAGCATGGGGGTTGGCAACGCCGCCGAGCGCACCCGATTGATTGTAGAAGCTTTGAGATTAAGCGGTCAACGTGGGATATTACTAACAGGATGGGGTGGTATTGACCCGATTCCACCTTCGGAAATAGCAATGGCGGTGAACGATGTACCTCACGATTGGCTCTTTCCCCAAATGGCGGCAGTGGTACACCATGGCGGGGCGGGGTCTACAGGAGCAGGCATACGGGCAGGGGTTCCGAATATCATCATCCCTTTTGCGCCGAACGATCAATATGCATGGCGGGAGAGGGTTGTCAACCTGGGTGTAGGTCCGCTTGCGCCCGATATTAAGCATCTCACTGCCCAAAAACTTGCCGATGCGATAGACCGTGCTATCAAAGATTCCGAGATACGCCAACGCGCCGCTATGCTGGGTGAAAAAATTCGCGCCGAAAATGGAGTTGCAAAGGTAATCGAATTGATTGAATCTCATGCGGAATCCGTCCGTCACCATGTTTTCAAAGAATAAGCAACCTACTTTTATTGAATCACTAGCCACAATCGCATTTTTAGATACAATCGGGCATGATAGAGAATTGGGATAAAGGTTTATGGTTCGCCCGACCCTGATGGGGGTGGTAACGCCCTGTGACGAAACCCTATTGCACCTTGCAGGAACAATGGTACGCTATGCGTGGCAAGGCGTTCGCACGGTACTGGTGGTTATTGATAAGGGTGCTAAGGGTGAAGAAAACAACCACCGTAGTGTGATGTCCCGCGTCGCTTCTATTCTGGGGGTGGAGCAGACCTTTCACTGGCAGGTGGAGCCAACCCTGAGCCAGCGTCTGGCACGAACGGTTCGGGCATTTCAGCCCGGAGCCATCATTGCTACGCCTGATACCTTAGCCCACAGCCGGGAGGCGTGGGAGATGGCAACCGATAGCGCGATACCCATGGCGGGCGTACCCCTGTTAAACGGGGCGACGAGCCATCTGTGGATTCCAAACGGAACCTCTGCCACGATAGATGTTTCAGTAACAACGGGTATTCGTCATGCCGTTGCCTGCTTGTTCGCAGAGGGAAAGTATACGGTGTCAGAAATGCGCCGTATGGTTATTGAACGTCAATGGACAGAAGTAGAAACCTTTGCGCAGGTGGTGGGTGAGAGTATCGTTCAGCCACTTTCGGATTTGTTCGCCGTACCGGAAGGATAAAATTCTAAAATGCCATTTTGTTTGGTGTCGTTTAGGCAATATGGTCTATGCACTATGCAATCCAAAGGAGTAAACCCGCAATGAAAACGGCAGTCCGAAGTGCCGAATTGCAACGATGCCTCAACAGTCCGTATTTGTTTGAGGATGATGGTAAAAAAAGTCAGGTACAGGAGGAAATGCGCGTCTCGCAGGAGTTGTATGACAAGGCGGTTGCCTCTTTTGATGAAGGGGATGAAGCCACCGGCTTAAAACAGGCGTGGGGCGCAATGTATCGGGCGGCGCGGGCATTGGCGTATAAAGCCGGGTATCGGGTGGAACAGTTACACTGTATGCAAGTGGTTTTGCGCGAGCATTACGGTGATACCCTGAGTGATACTGATATTGACCAATTGCGAATCGCACAGGAACTGATCGGTCCTCCGGCGAAAGCATTGGAACGTGCCCGCGATTTTAAGAATCTGGTCAGCCGAATTGTCTAAATATAGAGGATGATTAGGGGTGCTTTGCCCTCTAACTCACCAAGGAGACCTTTGGTATGGCAACAGCCCGTTGGTTTTTCCAACCGCATGTTCCCGATAGCAAATATGTGGTGCAAGAACACCTCCGCCAGGATTTGTGGCGGTCGGGTCCCGCCACCACGTGGGTAGATGTCACCCAAACCCAACTGCCCTGCAAGGCGGTGGGCTATTGGCATGATGTCAATTTTGAACTGGAATGGATTCCCCGCGACTATGTAATTTTGCGCGCCAATAAATATGAAAAAGATTTTGTGCGCGCCCTTTCGTTACAGTTGGGGTTCCGTCCGTTTGCGGAGCGGGAAGAAGGGGATAAGAGTGTAGTCGAATGGCGACTGCATCCCAACCAGACCCTTGCCAGTGATCCTCTGACCGCCGCCGCCTCTGAAGCATAATAGATGTTGTAGCGGACGGGGGTAAGTTGATGGCAATCAGGGGTGGTTCTTAGAACCGCCCCTCTTTGTTTTATAATACGGGTATCTCAAGTCGTAGCGATTCACAACGGAGTGTGGTATGGCAACTGTCATTATCAAAAGCCTTGACAATCTTCAGCATCAAATTATTGTAGATGGTCATTCTTTTATTGCCGATGAGCCGAAAGAATATGGCGGCGATGGATTGGGTCCGAACCCTTACGATTTGCTTTTAAGCGCCCTGGGGACCTGTACCAGTATGACATTGCTGATGTATGCCCGCCGCAAGGGGTGGGCATTGCGCGGGGTGGAAGTATGGCTCACCCATAGCCGCGAATACATCAAAGATTGTGAAGGGTGCGATGACCCCGGCAAACGAATTGAACGGATTACCCGCGAATTTGTGCTGACGGGTGATTTAAGCGAAGAACAAAAAATGCGATTGAAAGAAATCGCTCAAAAATGTCCGGTTCACAAAACTCTGACCCATGAATTGCAGATTGTGGATACGGACCCCGAAGTGAGAGCGAATTGAGAATTGGGTATTGAGAAAACGACTTCGCCTTATTCCCCCTCTCCAAAATGGAGAGGGGGTTAGGGGGTGAGGTTGTCGTTTTCTCAATACTCAATACCCGCTACTCCCTATGGACGTATAAAGATGAACAAGAACAACGACAAAGAATACAAGCCGCTTGATATTGAAGCCCTCATGCGTGAGGCGGAGGCGGCAAACCAACAAGAACAACTTCCCGAAGATTTCCGTTCGGGCTATGTAGCCGTAGTGGGGCAACCGAACGTGGGCAAATCCACATTGATGAACCGGTTGGTCGGGCAAAAAGTGGCGATTGTTTCGCCCAAACCCCAAACCACCCGCCGCCGCATTTTGGGCATTCTGACCAATGAGCAAGGGCAGGTGATTTTTGTAGATACGCCCGGTATCCACGACCCGCAAAGCAAATTGGGCGCGTATATGAATGTCCATGCTCTCGGCGCGATTCCTGATGCCGACCTTGTGTTATTTGTCGTGCAGGGAGGAACTGTACCGGACGAGCAAGATGAGAAAATCGCTAATGCAGTGAAGAAGTTTAAGGGACCCAAAATTCTGGTCATCAACAAAATTGATATTATTCCGCAAGAGGTTGCCAACGCCCGCTTCGCCGCCTACGAGAAGATGGGCGATTGGGATCGGGTTCTCCTAATTTCCGCTTTGGAAGGGCATGGGGTGGAAGGGGTGTTGGATGCCATTCTGGAATTATTGCCCAAAGGTCCGCTCTTCTTCCCGGCAGGACAAATAACCGACCAGACCGAACGCACCCTTGCCGCCGAAATCATCCGTGAAATTGCGTTGGGGCAATTGGAGCATGAAGTTCCCCATGCCATCAATGTTGAAATTATCGAATGGGCGCAACGCAAGAGCGGCGTGATTTATATCGAAGCCAATCTCACGGTAGAACGGGACAGCCAAAAAGGGATTGTGATTGGCGCGAAGGGACAGATGCTGAAAAAAATCGGCGCGGAAGCCCGTCGCCAGATTGAAGCCGAATTGGGCATTCGTGTCTTTCTTGAACTGTAAGTCAAAGTTCGCAACCGATGGCGCGACGATGA
>CBKYSX010000073.1:0-10615 GCA_966690745.1 uncultured Ardenticatenales bacterium | reverse complement strand
GCTCATTATCGTCCCGTTGTTGTTCAATGTTTACACCGAACGGGTCTTTGAAGAAGACAAAATCCCCCTCTTGCGTTCCATCTCTGTCATGTTGGTGGCGTGGGGAATCGTATTCGTCATTGAAAAGGGACGTGCCGCCCTGACCCACGACAATCGCCCCTGGTATAAATGGCCCCTCGTTCTTCCGGCACTGGTTCTTTCCCTTACCTATATCATCGCCACCATTTTCTCGGTCAACCCGAACATCTCATGGTGGGGGGCGTATATCCGGCGGCAAGGAACCTATAGTTGGCTCAGCTATGTTGCCATCTTTTTAGCGATTCTGTTGGTCGTGCGGGACAAACGACAGGTCAATCGTATTGTCAATGTGATGTTGCTTGCCAGTGTTCCCGCCGCGCTATACGCCTTTCTGCAAAATCAGGGGCTAGATCCTCTGCCCTGGGGGGGCGATGTGCAACGGCGCGTCAGTAGCGTAGCGGGCAACCCGATTTTTATCTCTGCCTATCTGATTATGGTCATGCCGCTAACGGTGATGCGCGTAATTGAGCATTTCCGTACCCTATGGGGCGAAGACCAGAAAAACAAAGAGGAAAAAGAGGGAGGGAAAGAAAGGCGGAGTTCCGGCGCAGAACCAAACTATCTCGCCTCCGCATTGCTGGCGGGGGCTTATTTGTTCCTCCTCTTTCTACAAGTCATTACCATCGTTTTCTCCCAAAGCCGCGGTCCGCTCCTGGGCATCTTGATCGGGTTGACCTTCTTTGCCATCCTCGCCTCATTGCCTGTCAGTCGGTGGCTCACCCTTGCCTTTGCGGGTATCGCTGTCGCAGGGGCGGCATTCCTGATTGTTTTTAATCTGCCCAACAGTCCGCTTGAACCCCTCAAAGAATTACCCTATATCGGACGGATGGGGCGGGTTTTTGAGGTGAATGAGGGGAACGGGTTGGTACGTGCGCTTATATGGCAGGGGGCGGAAAACATGATACGGGACAATCCGGCGCAATCCATTGTTGGATTCGGACCGGAAACCATGTATATGTCCTATACCCCCTATTACCCGCCCGAACTGGCGCAGGTCGAAAAGCGCAATGCCTCACCAGATCGCGCCCACAACGAAACGTTTGATTCGATTGTAATGACGGGATGGCTTGGCTTAATCGCGCAATTCACGGTCTTTATCGCCATTTTCTACTACGCACTCAAGTGGTTGGGGTTGGTCGTTTCCCAACGGCAACGGGTCTTGTTCTTTGGGCTGTTGGCGGCGGGAGGCATCATCGGCACTATCATTCCGCCCTTTATTGACAATGGCAGTTGGCGTTTCTCCGGCGTGACCCTCCCCTTCGGGCTAACGGCAGGGCTGGTGCTCTATCTGCTCTTCTATGCTGTTGCCGCAAAGGGTAATTTTAACGAAACCCGCCATCCCCAATATCTGCTGTTAGTTGCCCTCCTATCCGCAATTATCGCCCACTTTATCGAAATCCACTTCGGGATTGCAATTGGTGTCACCCGTTTGTATTTCTGGGTGATGGCGGCGATGGTCGTGGTTGTGGGATGGCAAATGACGGGGGTTGAAACCACCGATGCCATAACCGTAGAAGCCGCCGGTGGCGAAACCCGCAAACGGCGTAATATTGCCAGCAGTGGGGGCGGCGGACGACGGGATGCCCGCGCCGAAATCGCCAACATGGTGGTCTATTCCCTGATGATGGGCATTGTCTTGATGGTAATGAGTTTTAACTACATTACCCCGTCAGTGGAAATATCGGCGAAGGGGTATTCGTTGGTCTGGCTTTTCGCCGCCACCTATACCTTCGGCGCATTGCTGGTGAGCGCGGAAGTGGCGCAGGAAAGTGCAGGGCGGCTCAGCTGGGTCACGCGCCTTGTCAGTTATGGGGCAATTACATTGGGGGCATGGTTCCTGTTCTTGATGATTTTCTTACCCACACAAGCCCCCAGCAACCTGACGGGGAACGTGACCCCGCAACAGTTGGTAGACGCAGGGATGCGCCTTGCTAACACTATGTCGGTAGTCTATTTCTTCACCTTTGCTTTCATCTTTGCCTCGGCATGGTTTCTGCAAGGGGAAGAACCCCAGCCCAAAACCCTCTCCCGCGCCCAATGGATTCCGATTACCGCAGGCGTATTAACCGTCATCGCTATTCCTGTGATTGTGCTGACGAACCTGAATGTGACCCGTGCGGATGTGTTGGCAAAACAGGGTGCGGCGTATGAACGGCAGGGGCAATTGGATGTTGCCGAAGTCTTCTATCAAGCGGCACTGGATATGCAACCCGCCGAAGACCGCTACTTCTTGAATATGGGGCGGGTCTATTTAGAAAAAGCCCGCCGTGCCCCCGATGCGGGTGCGCGGGATGCCGCCTTCCGTCAAGGCGAAGAGGTGCTCAAACAGGCGCAAGCCACCAATCCGTTGAATATGGACCACGCCCGCAACCTTGCCAGCTTGCATCGTGTTTGGGCGGCAGTGCTGAAAGATACCGACCCCTCTGGCTCGGAAATGCACTACGAACAATCCGAGCAATATTACACACAGGCAACCAATTTATCGCCCAACAATGCGGCATTGTGGAATGATTATGCCCTATTGAGAGTAGAAAGGGACGATGTGGCAGGGGCGGAAGAATTGTTTGCCAAATCGCTTTCGATTGACTCACAATACATTAATACCTACATTCTGCGCGGCAACTTCTATCTGCAAAAAGAGCGATGGGAGGAAGCATTAAGCGATTACAACAATGCCGAAACGTTGGATGCCGCCTCAATTCCGGCGTTGAGCGGACAAGCCTTTGCCTTAGCCAAGTTAGAACGCTTGCCGGAAGCCATTGACAAAAACCTCCAGATTCTGGCACTCGCCCCAAATGACTTTACCGCTCAAAAGAATCTGGCATTGCTGTATCGGGATAGCGGGCAATTGGATGAAGCCTTACGGTATGCCAATTCTGCCCTTTCCGTTGCGCCGGAAAACGAACGTGCCGGGATCGAAACGCTGATTCAAGAATTGACGACCGCCAGCAGTGGCTAGTGAGTAGTGAACAAAAGCAACGACAGTGAACGACAGAAACGACATTCAAGCAAGGAAATAGGGTTTTCTCTTCCGTTCACTGTCGTCACTGCTTTTCACTGTCGTTCACTTATCACTAATCACTGACCACTTATCACTCAACTGAGGAGCATTCCATGTCAACAAAGGACGAACCCCAACCTCAACGTTTGTTGGTCATCGAAGACGACGAAAACATCGCCGATTTCATCCGGCGTGGGCTGATTTATGAAGGGTTCGTTGTGGATGTGGCGCATGATGGACCCAAAGGGCTTGCCGCCGCCCGCGACCGCAACCCCGAATTGGTCATTTTGGACTGGATGTTGCCGGGCATGGATGGATTGGAAGTATTACGCCGCCTTCGCGCCGCCGGGGATTTACCCGTGATGATTCTGACTGCCAAAGATGCCATTTCCGATCGGGTAACCGGCTTGGAAATGGGGGCAGATGACTATCTGGTGAAGCCCTTCCATTTTGACGAACTGTTGGCGCGGGTGAAGGCATTGCTTCGCCGCCGCAACATGGAACCGGAACAAGAGGTGCTAAAATACAGCGACCTCGAATTGAACACCGTTACGCGCGAAGCCTTCCGTGGCACACGTCCGATAGAGTTGACAGCGAAGGAATATGACCTGTTGGAATACTTCCTGCGCCATCCGCGCCAGGTGCTGACCCGCGAACAAATCTATGATCGCGTGTGGGGGTATGATTTTGGTGGTGAATCCAATATCATCGAGGTCTATGTTCGCTATCTGCGAAGCAAATTGGAAGCCGACAACGAAGCCCGTCTGATTCAGACGGTGCGCGGGGTCGGGTATGTAATGAGAGAAGAGTAGAAGTGTGTTCTTTTACGTCCCGTTCCCATGGGAACGGGACGTAAAAGAACCGAAACCTCTGTATGTCTTTTCGTCAACGCCTCACGCTCTGGTACACCGTACTGCTCTTTACCATGCTGTTGTTTTTCGGCGTGGCATTGTATTTTACGGTGCGCTATTCCTATTACAACGAGGCACAGAACCTTCTGCAAGTTCGCGCCCAGGCAGTGGTGGATTGGCAACGGTTCCGGGCGGCAGAAGGGGAACAAATCATCATTGAGGGGCGCGATACCAGTGGGGATGAGATTCGGATTCAGCCGCCACCCATCAACGTAGACCCCGGTGTGTATATCGAAGTCCGTCAGGTGAACGGCACCCTTTCCCATCGCAGTGACAATTTAGAAACCCGCGAATTGCCCTGGCAAGAACCCGCATTGGCGGCGGTGCTTGCCGGACAAACCCAGATTGTTGAACAGGAATGGTTGGACGAGCCGATTTTACTCCGCACCGAGCCAATCTATTACAAAGAGCGGTTATATAGCATCGTTCAGGTTGCCGCACCGTTAGAGGGGATTCTGGCTGATTTGCAACGCCTCGCTCTCTATATTGCAAGCGGTATTATGGCAACACTGGCATTGGCGGTGTTGCTGGGGGCATGGATTGCGGAACGGGCATTGGGTCCGGTGGATGCCGTGACACAGGCGGCGTTGAAAATCTCCCGCGCCGAAGACTTGGGGCGGCGGCTGCCTAATTATCACAACAACGATGAATTGGGGCGTTTGATTGATGCGTTTAATGAAATGTTGGAACGTTTGGATGTGGTCTTCCGCGACCAACAACGCTTTGTCGCCGATGTCAGCCACGAATTACGTACGCCCCTTACGGCTCTGATGGGCAATATTCACCTGTTGAAACGGGGCATGATTCACGACCCACAACAACGAATGGAAACGCTGAATACGCTCGAAAATGAGGTTGCCCGCCTCACCCGCCTTGCTACCGACCTGCTAACCCTTGCCCGCGCTGATGGCGGGGAGAAAATCGTGCCGCGCCCGGTAGAGCTCGACACTATATTGTTGGAGGTCTACCGGTATGCACGGGTGTTGGTGCAAGCCAACGAAAGTGCCGTTAAGGTGCGATTTGGCGATATTGACCAGGCAATCGTGCTAGGCGACCCTGACCGCCTCAAACAACTGTTCATTAACCTTGTAGACAACGCCATCAAATATACACAGGAAGGCGAAGTTTCGATTTCGATGGACAAAAACGAGGCGAAGGGAACCGTTACGGTAACGGTACAGGATACGGGCATCGGAATCCCTAAAGAATTTTTGCCCAACCTCTTTAAACGCTTCTATCGCACCGACAAAGCCCGTTCGCGGGCGGCGGGGGGCACAGGATTGGGATTGGCGATTGTGGAATGGATTGTGGCGGGGCATAACGCTGAGATTGCAGTGGAGAGTGAAGAAGGCAAAGGTTCCACCTTCACCGTCACCTTTGCCCTTCCCTCCACCAACGACCTCGCCACCGCCAAAGCCAATACGGGAACGCAACGGGCGATCCCCGCGATTCCGATTGCACGATAAACAAGTTTCTGTAGAAGAAGCCGAAGGAATTACCTTCGGCTTCTTTTTTTGCTTATCAAATGTACATCGAATGCGCTATACTTTGACTCATCCGTCGTATTGTTGAAGCGAGGTACCTCTGAAACGCCGTTGGGGACAACCATTTCTGTGCGCGCACTTGTAGGATAACCAAAGGATTTCCAATGCGATTTTCGCTGACACCGTTTACGTACTGGTCTTTTTTACGCAGGTTTCTGCGTGGTTTATTGATATGGGGCAGTAATAGCATGGTCGCCGGGGTCACGCTGGCACTTCTGAGCAAATCCGATTTTTGGAAACAATTTGGCTGGCAACAGGCGGGGTGGGGGGCAGTGGATACCGCCCTTGCCGTGGGAGGCTGGCAAAATGTTGAAACCAATTACGCCGCCGCCCGTGCCGAAACATGGGAAGGGGATGTGCAGAAAGAAGCGAATCGCCTCTGGTGGATTCTGATCGTGAACGGGGTGCTGGATGCCCTTTATATCGCCGGAGGCGCATGGCTTCTGCGCCAGCCTTCCGAAAAGCGGCAGGGCATTGGCGCGGGCATCATCGTACAAGGGGGCTTCCTCTTGCTGTGGGATTTTATTAATGCGGTACGGGTGGGACGGTGGTTACGTACACCCGATGAAGAAAGGAGCGCGGAGCGGTAATGATCGTTCCGTTTGAATCACGATGGTCAAGTTTATGGAAAAAGTATCAAACCCCCATCGGCTGATGTTGGTGGCGGGGGATATTATGACGTTTCTGGTGTTCGCCGCTATCGGGCGACGCGCCCATTCTATGGGAAGTGCGATGGATGATGTGATTGGTACGGCGGTGCCTTTTATCATCGGCTGGTTTCTGGTCGCGCCCTTTACCGGAGGGTTCGGCAAGGATGCCACACAGAGCGTAAGCACTGCCGCCAAACGCGCCGCTCTGACATGGGTACTCGCCTTTCCGTTGGGGTTGCTGATTCGCACCCCGATTGTCGGACGGTGGGCGCATTACACCTTCGCCATAGTGGCAGGAATTTTTACGCTGGTGACTTTGACAGGCTGGCGGACTGCCCTCACCTTCTTCTTAGGGCAACGGGTACGGGAACGAGAGGTATAAGCCCGGAAACCGAGTTTGCCAAGGCAGAACTCGGTTTCCTTCTTAAATCCCTTACTTTTTAGTCACGGTCATCCCGATCATCGTCATCCCTGTTTCCAGAGCCGCGATTGTCCCGGTCATCCTCCCCATCCAACTCTGCGCCGATGGTTCGCGCCAACCCCTGCATCAATTCTTCTTTTTCGGCATCGGTTAATACGGCAGTAGGGTGAACGATGGTATAACGACCGGGAGGCATTTCCCCTTCGGCAATCACCTCGGCGGCATCTTTTGCTTCGTCCTGCTCCCGATTCCATTCTGAAAAATTCAGCGTTTCCCGCCCCTGGTCCACATCAAATTGCACCCCCCACGAAATCGGCGCGATATTGTGATACCACAGCCATTCCGTTTCGTTGCTGTGACAATCATAACAGGCGCGTACTGCCAATTCGCGGGTACGGAGGCTATCCCAATTGGGTTCTTGAACCACGGGTGGGTTGTCGTGGTCACGTCCGTACGGAACCAATTGAATAAGAACAAACAACAATACTATACCGATAAGAATATTGCGTACCATACCTTTTCCCTTTGTACTTGCTTTGCATTTATGTCCGTTTTACAGGAATTCTATCTTAAAGAGTGACAAGCACAGGGAGAAAATACAAACTGAGTCAAGAAAAATTTTGGTTGGACATCCTCACCGTTAGGTCCGCGTTGCTCCACTAACGGCTACCAATGAGCTAAAGACTTCACGGCAGTGGTCGTTCAGCTCACTGATAGCCATGGGTGGAGCAACACGGACCTAACGGCGGACAACCAGCACCCCTATTTTCCTTATCTTCGCCGCTCGTTGTTACGTGCCAAATACCATATCGGTATTCATCCCGGCAGCGGCTTTTGCCCCGGAAGCCGCCGCATGAAGGATTTGATGTAAGGGGTCTGCCATATCCCCCGCCGCATATATACCCTTAACCGAGGTACGCCCCAACATATCTATCACCACCCGCCCATTAACATCTATGTCGCACCCGATTTGGTGGGCAAGTGGACTGTGTTGATGTTGAATGGAACGGACAAAAATAGCGTGGCAGGGAATCAACTCATCAGTGACCAGACGAACACCGGTAACCCCATCTTGGTTGCCTTCAATCCCCTTAATACTCTCTTGCACCACCCGTACCCCTCGTTCGCGGAGAGTTGCATGATGGACATCAGGTAGCGCATCCCTTTCCGATATACAAACCGTTACCTGCGAACTGACCACATTCAGCAGTAAACCAAGATGGTAAACCGTTTCGGCGTTGCCTATGATGACAATGGGTTGGTCCCGCACTTCCCAGCCGTGACAATAGGGGCAAAGTTGCACCCCTTTCCCCCAGTAATCTGATAAACCGGGGATGGCTGGCAACTCGTCCCGAATCCCCGTTGCCAACAATACCCGTTGTGCCTCAATCCGATTGCCATCAGAGGTGGTCAGTTCAAAGCCATTCGCGCTTTTCTGAATCGTGGTAATTTCCGTAGTGCGAAGTTCCACGCTTTCATAAGGGCGCAATTGTTCCCGCCCGATTCGCAGGATTTCAGCAGGAGGGGTTCCGTCCCGGGTTAAAAAGCCATGCGCTTCGGTAGCCACGGCATTGCGGGGGCGTTGGCTATCACACATTAAGACCCGCCGCCGAAAACGTCCCAACACCAATGCGGCACTTAAACCAGCCGCACTTCCGCCGACAATAACAACATCATACATAAGTTCATCTCCATTTTATTGATACAAAATCTCAATTATTATAAGAGATAACTGCAAGATGTCTAATATAAAAAGAACCCGCGCTTTTGGATGTCCCAAAGGTGCGGGTTCGCAGGTCTTTCTTAAAAGTCCTTCGCTCTAATTTTAATACCCCATCTTCACCTTTGCCGCCGCCAGTTGCGCTTCAACGACAGTTCGCCCCGTCCCGCCTGTGGCGGCTTTGGCATTGACAGCAACATCTACATCAAAGACTTGATGAATGTCCTCGTCAAAAAGTTCCTCAATCGCGTTGTAAATCGTCAGGGGTAAATCACGTAGAGATAGCCCCGCCGCCTCTGCCGCCGCGACGGCTTGCCCTGCCGCATGGTGCGCCTGCCGGAAAGGTAGCCCTTTCCGTACCAGATAATCAGCAACTTCGGTTGCCAGCATTGCATCTTCCACCGCCGCCCGCATGGTGGCTTCCTGCGGGGTCAGGGTTTGTATCACGCCTGCTATAACAGGTACAAGCGCATGAAGCGTATCCAGCGTATCGAACAATGGCTCTTTGTCTTCTTGTAAATCCTTGTTGTAGGTACTGGGAATCCCTTTGAGCAAGGTTAATACGGTGACAAGGTTGCCCATCAACCGTCCGCTTTTACCCCGCGCCAGTTCCAGTGCGTCCGGGTTGGCTTTCTGCGGCATCAGGGAGGATCCTGTTGTATAGCGGGGGTCTAGTTTCACAAAGCCAAACTCGGCGGAGGCATAGAGAATTAAATCCTCGGCAAGACGGCTTAAATGCACCCCGAACAATGCGGTTGTCGCCAGGAGTTCAACGATAAAGTCACGGTCACTGACAGCATCCAAGGAATTTGGGGCGACGCTATCAAAACCCAGGGCTTCTGCTACCGTTTCCCGATTCACCCCCAGACTATGCCCCGCCAATGCCCCCGCCCCCAACGGGGAGACATTCACCCGTTTGAGTGCATCCTGTAACCGTTCGACATCCCGTTCCACCATCCAGAACCATTGTAACAGCCAATGACTCCATAATATGGGTTGGGCGCGTTGCAGATGGGTGTACCCCGGTAGAACGATGCCCATCCCTTCTTCGGCTTGTTCAATCAAAGCCGCTTGCAGGGTGCGGAGTTCATCGGTCAGCCGTTGAATTTCAGAACGCACATAAAGGCGTACATCTGTTGCTACCTGATCATTCCGGCTTCGCCCGGTATGTAATTTACCTGCCACCGCCCCTATGAGTTCGGTCAGTCGCCGTTCGTTGGCACTATGAATATCCTCATCGTCGGGCTGGATGGTAAAGGAACCTGATTGCCATTCCTCCCCTACCTGTTCCAATCCATTTACGATGGAGTTTCGTTCTTCATCATTGAGTAAACCCGCGCTATGTAGCCCATTTGCCCATGCAATGGACCCCGTGATGTCTTCGCGCCAGAGACGGGCATCAAAGCCAATCGAACGATTCAGTTGGTGCATCAGGGTATCGGTTTCAACTTCGTATCGTCCACCCCATAGTTTCATAGAAAGTCCCTTTCAGAGAGGAGAGCGGAGAAAGGAGCGCGGAGAGAACGACCAACGTATCTACACCCCCTCCGTTCTGTTCCACCTCTTATTTTTTCGATTGTCCCCACCCCACCAGACGGTCTAAGAGGGAGGGGAAGAATACTGAAAGCCAGTGGAAAGGTGTTACCAGCCCCGGCACATGTACCTCTCGCGGGCGTTTCAGGATGGCGTGGTGAATGGCGGTTGCCACCTGTTCGGGGGTCAGGTCGGGGCGAATCGAGGCAATTTTGGGAATCCAGTGGCGATTGCTTCCGGCACTCATGGGGGTATTAATCGTGTTTGGGACAATTTCCGTAATGGCTACACCTGTTCCGCGTCGTTCCACCCGCAGGCTTTGGATGAAGGCGCGAATAGCGGCTTTGCTGGCGGCATAGGTTGCCATGTTGGGGGCGGGAAATAAGGCACTGCTACTCGTAATCTGAATCAGATGTCCGCCCCCCCGTTCGCGCCAATGGGGAAGGATGGCACGAATCCCGTTGACCGAGCCGTGATAATTGACCGCCATCTCTGCCCGTTCCGAATCCACATGCGCGGGGTCAAAGGGACCCCATCTACCAATCCCCGCATTATTCACCCATACGTCCGGGATACCATGCGTGGCGACAATAGCCTGTACGAGCTGTTGCACCGCCATGCCATCGGTCATATCACAGGAGTAATAGGAAAAAATCGGGTCGCCCACCGGTTCGGCAAGGTCTATGCCTACCACACGGAACCATGTAGCATGAAGCCGCGCCGCCGTTGCCGCGCCAACCCCTCCTATTGCACCTGT
>CBKYSX010000072.1:0-10679 GCA_966690745.1 uncultured Ardenticatenales bacterium | reverse complement strand
TCCAGTTCGCGGAAGGATTGGGCAAGTTCCACACCCGCCTCTTGCACTGCCGCCGCCGCATTGAGGTGCTTGCCCTCTATCAATTCCACCACGCTCTCTTTGAGCGAAGGGTCATCCAAAAACATTAAATGCGCTTCAAAAATTGCCGCTTCTTCTTTGCCAATTTCTTTTTGGGTTCGTTCCGCAACGGCTTCTAATTGGGTACGGGCAACCTCAATTGCCTGATCCAACCGGTGAAGTTCCGCCGCCGTATCTTGAATCGTATGGCGCGGAATGGTGATGGTTTGAGGGCGATAGTGCCATACAGCACCGATGGCGATACCGGGCGCGGCGGGGAGACCGGATAGTTCATTCATGTTCATCGTTGAAACAGAACGAGTATTGAGTAATGAATAGTGAGAACGATAACCTCACCCCCTTCCCCCTCTCCGCCACGGAGAGGGGGAATACAGCAAGGTCGTTTTCTCACTACGCAATGCCCCAATACTCCCTTACATCAATAACAAATGTGGCTCCATCAATCCTTCCGCCAGGGTTGCCATAAATTGCGCCGCAACGGCACCGTCTATGACGCGATGGTCTACGGAGAGGGTGAAGGTGCAAATGGGACGGAGAACGGGTTGGTCGTTGGCATCAGGGACGAAACGTTTGGTGGTAGCTCCCACTGCCAGGATTGCCACTTGCGGCGGGTTGATAATGGCGGTGAATTGGTTAATGCCGAACATGCCGAGATTCGAGATGGTAAAAGTGCCATCGGCAAGGTCGGGTGCTTTCAGTTGGTTGGCACGGGCGCGTTGGGTTAGGTCGCCTAACTCTACGGAGAGTTGCCCCAGCCCTTTCCCTCCTACATCTTTCAGAACGGGCACAATCAACCCTTCGTTCAAGGCTACGGCAATTCCCATATTAACCGCGTGGTATTGTCGCACCGTTTCCCCATCCAAATGGCTGTTCAGGGGCGGGTGTTGCGCCAATGCCCATGCAACCACTTTTGACAGCAGTACCGTCATGGAAAGTTTGGCGGGGGTGGGGCGTTGGCGCAGAGTATCCAACAGGGATTGAAGCGCGGTCATGTCCACATCCCGTTGGAAGAAGATATGCGGGGCTTCCTGATAGCTTTTGGTCAGGTTCCGCGCTATCGCCCGCCGCATGGATGTGAAGGGGATTTCGGTGTAAAGCGGCTTTGCGGGAAGTGCGGAATCCTCACGCGCTGGAGTGATGTGCGAGGACGCATCCCCCTCCAGTTCGGCGGGTTGTGTAGCACGAGGACGCGCACTCCCTCCGGTGCGGACATCCCACCCTTGAATCCGTCCATTGGGTCCTGTACCCACAATATCGCCGAGTGACAAACCCTGTTCCCGCGCCAGTCGCCGCGCATTGGGGGAGGCGCGGACTTTGCCATTGATGATATTGGCGGCAGGAGTGGTTGTTGCCAAAAATGCTTCCACATCCTGACGGGTAATCCGCCCCTGGGGTCCTGTTCCCGTAACGGAAGCGGGTGCAATTCCGGCATCCGCCATAAGTCGGGCGGCGACCGGCGTAGCATCGCGGGTGAGAGTGGAGGGGGGTACGTCCTCGTACCCTCCCTGTGGTTCAGGAGTCGTGACAGTTTTAGTAACGCGAGGACCCGCTACTCCCCCCGCCGCTTCTTCGGGGGTGAGAATGTAAGCAATAATGGTAGCAACGGGGACGACATCGCCCACGTTCAGGTCCAACCCCGACAGAATACCGGAAGCGGTCGCTTCCACTTCCATGTTCACCTTATCGGTGGTAACTTCCATCAAAGGGTCGCCATTCCGTACCGTGTCGCCATTATGTTTATAAATGGCGACAACCTCTGCTTCTTCCTGGGTAAAGCCAAATTTCGGCATGATGACTTCTTTTGCCATCAGAGACCCCCACGCACCAATTCTCGCGCCGTTGCCACAATCGAATCTACCTGCGGCACGGCGTTGTATTCCAACGTGCGATTGTAGGGGATGGGAATGTCCAACCCGGCAAGGCGGCGCACGGAGGCTTCCAGATAATCAAAGGCTTCGCTTTCCACAATCCGCGCTACCAATTCGCCGCCGTAGCCTCCGGTTTTCACCGCTTCGTGTACCACCAATGCCCGCCCAGTCTTTTTCACCGAGGCAATAATAGGTGCATCATCCAGAGGATTAAGGGTACGTGGGTCAATAATTTCGACTTCAATTCCCTCTTGCGCCAACTGTTCGGCGGCAGTCATGGCACGACTGACCATGATAGAGGTGGCGACAATGGTTAAATCTTTGCCTTCGCGCACGACCTTGCTTTGGGATAGCGGAACGGTATACATCTCTTCGGGAACTTCCCCTTTGGTTTTGTAGAGCAATTTATGCTCCACGAAAATAACGGGGTTTTCATCCTCAATCGCGGCGAGCAGTAACCCTTTGGCATCATAGGGATTGCTGGGCATTACTACTTTGAGTCCGGGTACATGGACAAACCAGTTTTCAAGGCTTTCGCTGTGTTGTGCCGCCGCCCCTGTGCCACTACCCCCCGGCATTCGCAAGACCATCGGCACGGTGGCTTTGCCGCCAAACATGAAGCGGATTTTGGCGGCTTGTAAGACCAACTGCTCCATGCTCAAGGTGACAAAATCCATAAATTGGATTTCCCCCACCGGGAGCATCCCCGTCAGTGCCGCGCCAATACAGGCTCCGGCAATGCCAGCTTCGGAAATGGGAGTATCTATCACCCGCGCTTCGCCAAATTCGTCCCGCAATCCGGCGGTGACACCAAATGCGCCTCCATAGACCCCGATGTCTTCCCCCAGCAAGAAGACCCGTTCATCTTTCTGCATTACCTGGCGCAAGCCTTCGCGCAATGCCTCGGCGTAGGTCAACTCACGCATAGACACCCTCCATGATTCGACTGACCTCCGGTTCGGGGCTGGCTTCCGCAAAGACAACGCCCTCTTCTATGATTTGTTGTACCTCTGCCTGCCACGCATCCCGCGTGGCATCGTCATACCCCAAACGGCGGGCAAGGCGGGGAATCGGGTCCCGATCCATCCATTCCTGTACCTCGTCGCGGGTGCGGTATGCCTGACGGTCGCTTTTGGAATGTCCGCGATAGCGATAGGTGACAGATTCAATCAGGGTGGGTCCTTCCCCGTTCCGGGCACGCTCCACCGCTGCTTGCACCGCTTCATAGACCGCCACAGGGTCATTCCCATCTACGGTGACACCGGGAATGTTGTAGGCGGCGGCACGGTCACTAATCCGTTCGACGGAGAAGGCTTTGCTGACGGGCATGGACATGGCATAGCCATTGTTCTCGCACAAATAAATAACGGGCAATTTCCAGATTGCCGCCATATTGAGCGATTCGTGGAAGGCACCTTCATTTGCCGCACCGTCGCCAAAGACCGCCGCCACCACTTGGCGGGTTTTTCGCATTTTGATGCTTAGCCCTACCCCTACCGAAAGGGGAATTCCCCCCGCGACAATTCCATTCGCGCCAAGATTGTTGGCATCCACATCAGCGATGTGCATACTGCCCCCCCGTCCGCGACAATACCCTGTCTCTTTCCCCATAAATTCTGCCATCATCAATTTGGGGTCACTCCCCCACGCGATGCAATGCCCGTGTCCGCGATGGGTGTTGAGCAGATAATCATCGCGGGTAAGGGCAAACGATAACCCGACAGCAGTCGCTTCCTGACCAATCGAAAGGTGCATCGTGCCATGTACTTTGCCCCGGGAAAAGAGTTCTTCGGCTTTTTCTTCAAATGCCCGAATCACCATCATGGTGCGGAGCATCTTGTCGGTTAATTCTTTTGGTATCGTTTCAAGTTCAGTCGTCGTCATAGTTTACCTTCTAGGGACGCGGGACGCAGAAAACGGCATAACACAGAGGCACAGAGAAACGGAGAGACAGAGGACTATTTTTATTCTAGTTTCTGCGTCCTGTGTTCTGTGTCCTGAGTGTTGTTTCGCACCAGCGCGTTACGATGTCGGCGATGGCAATGGCTTCGGGAAGCGATGGGGCGTGGGTGATTAGGGTTCCGTCGGTAACAAGCATTGCCCGGTGGTGAATGATCGTTCCCCATGTATTGACATCGGGGGCAACCAGTGTAATCTCGCCTACTTTGGAAGCCGCGGCGGGAAAACCGGCAGGGTCGGGCAGGATGCCCCGTGTCGCACAGACAATTGCCGCCGTCGGATGGACCATCAGGACAGACTGTGTATCACTGTTGGCATATAACCATTGATGCCACCCTGCCATATTGTCTTGGCTTTGGGTCGCTTCCTCTTCTAAAGAAGCCGGGGCGAGATTCTCTTCATCCGTATGGGCAAAAGGACGCATACCATCCGAAAGCAAAAAAATCCGTTCAGTCACCCGCACACTGGCGGAGGACAACCCGACCACCCCTAACCCTGCCGGAACCGTGCGGAGGGTTTGCGCCATCTCGCGCCGCAGGGTAACAGGAACCATCATTTGCCGCGCCGTTGCTGTAGCATGGCGGGGCGATGGAGTTGCTGATTCTCCTTTTAATCCCCGTACCAGATAGTGATAGGTATCCAGCAGGGATTGGAGCGAGGGAGTGCTTTTGGGTCGGGAAGCCATAGGAAATTGCATAGTGCATAATGCATAGTGCATAACGGCAATCTCCTACTTCAAGGTTGTGCCGTTGTCGTTTATGCACTATGCAGTACGTACCATTTCGTCTTGCTTGCGCCGCAATTGGACAATCATTTTGGTGTCGTCCAGTTCAACATCATCGTAGCGGAGGGGTTCACCCTGTGGGACATCACGAATGATTTTCGCGCCGACCGCTAGACCGAGGGGCAGAAGATTGTCGGCGCGGGCAGTATCGGCGCGGTCAATCATGCCGTAGACGGTGAAGCCGCCGAGGGCATCTACCTGTTCGCCGGCTTTCAAATCTTTTTTAGCAACGGCAATGGTTTCACAAACAGGGGGGCGCAGGGTGACAAGGGTGCTGTGCCCGTCCAATGCCACATGCGCTACAGAGATAGGGGTTTCAAGATTGGCGAGGTGATAGGGGCGATACAACGCCCAATAGCCATTACCCCCGTTTAGGCGCAGATAGTTGAGGTCGGTAATGATTTTGGGCTGGTCGGTGGTGATAATCACAAAAACACCCGGGGCAACATCCCCCACCGCATAATCCACCGCACCACGCCCGTTAAAAATGCCGCCCGCCGATTTGGGGACAAAAACTTTTGCCAGTTCGTTGACGCTACACGCGGGACCATACGCGCCGCGCACTTCGGGCGCATAGCCGGTGGCATTGCCGATGGCAGTCATTTCAACCATCGTTTTGGTGCCATCTACAAAACTCGCCAGCATTTTCGGACTCATCCGTTGTGCGGCGGCTTTCGCGCCCACGGAATCGGGGTTGGCGGTGCGGTCAAGGGGGTTGTTTTTACCTTTACCAATTGTCACAATCTCGAAGCCGAGGGCATCAGCGAAATCATACATTTCTTTAATCGCGCCCGGTTCGTCCCCCGCCGAGAGCGAGTAGGTGACTCCCCGCTCCTGCGCCAACGTTCCCAAATAATAGCCGATGGTGGCATCGGTTTCCACGTTCATATTGACTACGGCTTTGCCCGCCATAATCGCCGCATAACAGATTTCCGCGCCAACGTTAGGAACGCCGGTTGCCTCGACAATCACATCCAAATCAGGAAGTTGTACTAAAAAATCGGCGGAATTGGTTGCTATTTTATGACCGTCCGCCAAAGCAGTACGGGCACGATCTGGATTATCGTTTTCCGTGACCACCCTGGAAGCATCCACCCCCGCTTCACCAAAGGCGGCGGCGGCACGGTCGGCAGTGATGTCGGCGGCGGCAACCACTTTCATGCCGTCCATTTTTTCCATCTGGCTCATCATCCCCGTTCCCATCTGCCCTGTCCCGACCAACCCGACCCGAATGGTTCCTTTGGTTCGTTCGCGTTCTTGCAATCTTTGACGTAGCGTCAACATATCCACCTGCGGTGGAGAGAGAAGAGCAAAGAGTGAAGAGTGAAGAAGTAATGTTTCACGCACCTATACTTCACTCTTTATTCTTATTTCTTCACTCTCCTTCTATTGTAATAACAGTACCGATTGTGACTTCCGGCAAGGGTACGGCTTCCAAACAAACATCCCCCGGCATTTCGACTTCCCGATCTCCATTAAATTTCAGAACCAAATGTCCCAAGTTAGCGAGGTTGTCGTTAGCGACTTCCCCAACCGCCAGAATTTCAAAAGCCTGTTCGCCAATGGTAACTGTATCCCCCGCCGTAAAGGGCGCGGACAGTTCTACTCCATCGTGTAGCAGGGCAAATTCCGCCAGTTCTTCCGGCGCGTTTTGCCCGAAGAGGACAATGATTTGTTCCGCCAAAAATTCTTTGGCGTACGGACCGATGAAGGTGATGGTGGCGGTGTATTTTTTACTCATGTGTATTACGTTCCGTTGCGTATTGCATAGTGCATAGTGCATAAACGACCTTTGTCGGAACGGTTTTATGCACTATGCACCATGCTCCATGCAATGGTTGTTACTCTACGACTTCTACATCATCCAAACCGACCCCACTGACAAAGATGTCGGCTTTAATAAAGCGAAAGAGGGGACCGGAAGGTTTGGTAGCGTGGATATCTACGGTGAAGACCCCTTTCATAGGATAAACCCCTACCCGCGCCGTTCCACCACAGTCAATCACCGCCACCGCAATTTCACTAAAATCGGCTTTGGATCGAAAGCCATCAAAGGCACGTCCGCCGGTTAAATCCGCAATACGTTGGGCAAGCGGGTGAATCCCGCCGCCGGTGACGCAATAAATCAAATCTTTGCCGGGCTTTGGCTCAATCACGAGCGGTCCGCCCCAGCCCCGCTTCCCCGCCTTAATGCGTACCTTGCGATAGGTAGGGGTAGCGGGAGCATCGTTTTCTTCTGACATCATATCTCCCTTCAGGTTGCATGGTAGATGTTGCAGAATGCAGGACGCAGAAAGCGGGACGCAGGAATGACAACCTACTCTTTATACCCCTGTCACGAGGGGAAAAGGGGAAAGTTACCATTGGTCAACGTATGAAAAGTCGTTTCTGCTTTCCGCGTCCCGCCGTTTATGCAACACGCAATATGCAATATGCAACGTCGTTTAGTACATTCCGAAGCTAGCCAGCCATGCCAACACAACGGCGATGGGTCCAGTAATAAGGCGGGAGAAGAGGACGGCAGGTACGCCGACTTCAACCGTTTCGGGTTCGGCTTCGCCCAACGCCAAGCCAACGGGGATAAAGTCACAACCCACTTGCGGGTTGATGGCAAAGAGGGCGGGAAGCGCGTAGCTCGCCGGAATCGTTCCCTGCGCGATAAGCGTACTCCCCAACAACGTACCGACTACCTGTGCGATAACTGCACCCGGACCCAGCAGGGGGCTAAGAATCGGAATGGCACAGATAATCGAAATAACCAGCAAGCCCGGTAGAGACCCCGCCAATGGAGCCAACCCATTGGCAATCACGTCCCCGATACCCGTTTCCAAAATCACCCCAATGACGAGCGCGATGAATGCCATAAAGGGCAGAATGTTGACGATAACCTGATCAATCGCCTCGCGCCCCGCTTGATACAACGCGCCAACCACACCCCCAACGCCCCGACCCATGCGAACAAGAAAACCATTTAACGCTTCCATAGTTTGTTCTCCTTATGCGGTGGCAGTGGTGGTGTCGGTTGCCGCGGCTTCACGACGCGCCCACATGATGGCAGTAATCCGTTCGGTAACAATGCCGCGAATGAAAATCACGACCAGACCGATGAGCAGATAACGCACTGCCAACGGGGTGGTAGATAATCCTTGCGCCTCAATTCCGGCGGCAATCCCCAGCCAGACGAAGAGTTCGCCGGGGTTGATGTGCGGGAAAATACCCGTCGGCGGGTGAACATAGGAAACGGCGGCATCGTAGAAGGCAGGTTTGTATTTTTCGGGGAGGAACCGCCCCATGGTGTACGCCATCGGGTTCGTCAGGAAGAAACAGGAGAGGAAGGGCAGTAAAATGTAGCGCACCGGCAGATAGGCAATCCCATCCCGCGCCGCCCATTCGCCCACTTTCTCAATACGTTCCGCCCCGATGAGGGCAATCAATGCGTTTACGGCGGTGAGCAGAATGATGAGCAGAGGCACGATCCCCGTCACCAAGCCAACAAAGACTTCGCCACCCCGTTGGAACAGCCCGATAAAGCCTTCGGCAAGATTGACTAGCACGTCCATATGCAGGTATCTCCTTTGATAAAGGGTCGGTCTGACAAAGACGAGTATTGGGAATTGAGTATTGAGAAGAACGACCTACCGTGTCCCGCAAGGAGCGGGGACAAAGCCGAAGTTGCCGTTTCTCAATTCTCAATACGCACTACTCTCTTAAGAGGCTACGGCTTGCACGGACTCAACCGTGCTATCTGCCGGTGCGGGATTCACCCCCTTTCCTTCTAATCGTGCTTTCTGAATATCGCGGGCGGCGTTGTGGAAAGCGGTTTGTAATTTTGGAGAAACGGGCAATTGTTCAGGGTGGGACAACACGGCATCTATAGACATTCCTAACATCTGCGGCACAGGCTGTAGCCGCGCAAAAACCGTCCACCCATCAAACTTTTCCGCATGAACAATCGTCCCAAACGAATTGACCGTCAGCACAGCGTAGGAACGCCCTTTGTATTGCCCACCCCCTAAGCCGACTGCTGTCAATCCGCCGCGTCGCACCTCTTTAAGTCGTCCATAAAATCGGCGCATCTGTAGGTATGCCGCCGCAAACTGCACCATCCATAGGACAGCAACAATCAGAAACACTACGCCGATGTTGTTGAGAATCAGATCCATCATCACCCTCCACGACTTCGTGGTTATGCTTCCGCAAAATTACCGTTGACCAATTCGCCGAGTGCCGTCACCGCTTCATCGGCTTGAGCACCTTCGGCAGAGATATGTATTTCATGCCCGTGTAGCACTGCCAGCAACATCAGTTTGACCGCACTGGTTCCGTCTACGGGTCCTTTGCCCCGCGTCAGGTTGGTGACAGATACTTTGGCATCGTATGCCTTGGCGGTTTTAACAAATTGCGCCAATGGACGCGCATGTAATCCGGCTTCGTGGTGAATGGTGAGTGTAATTTCCGCCATTGGAAACCTTTTGAGCATTGAGTATCGGGTATTGAGAAAAACGATCTTGGGACATTTCCTCTAGACAAAAGAGGTCTCCATCTCGCTCCCCCTCTTGGGAGGGGGGAAGGGGGGTGGGTCGTCGTTGCCGTTTTCTCAATACTCAATGCCCAATACTCCCTAGGACGGCTTCTGCCGCACTGCTATCCGTGATAAGTGCCTTCATAAAACCGCCACGCAGTGCGCCTAAAATCGCCGGGGCTTTGATAACGCCCCCGGCAACTCCGATGACATAGGAATTGCGCGAAAGGGCAGGTAAATCTACGGCAAGCAGACGATGGTTAAAGTCAATATCCATGACCTCGCCGCGACTGTCGTAGAGGGTGCCGCAGATGTCGCCCACCGCTCCGAGCATTTCAAAAGCGTGCATCTCTTCGGGTGAGACATGACCTGCCCGCACCAAACCGCTTCGTTCGGATTTGATGGAGCCGATACCGACAAGGGCGAGGTCTGCCTGTTGGGCAAGGTCAAGGACATCCTGAATTTGCCGCTCGGCACGGAGCTGGTCGCGGGTTTGGCGGTCTTTGACAATGACAGGGGCGGGCAAGATTTGATATTGCGCGTCCAATGCCATCGCAAAATTACGGGCGACTTCGGGACCATCAATTGCCGGGTCCCCATCCCCCACCGACCCCATCATTTGCACTACCACCACAGAGCCGCGCCGCGTGCGATGGCGCAGGGCACTGGCAACTTGATGTACCGCCGCGCCCCATGAAATACCAACGATGGCATTGGCAGGGAGTACCTGATCAAAGTAGGTCGCGCCCATCTGCCCCACCATGCGGAGCATCTGGGGGTAGTCGCGCCCGGCACGGTGGATGACCTGAATGGTTTCAAGCGCGAAATGGTCCCGTAGTTTTTGTTCTAAATCGTACGCCCGTTGGATGGGATAGTGGATACGGATTTCAACCACGCCGAGTTCTTGCGCCTCGGTAAGAAAGCGGGAAATGGCAGAGCGTGAATAGCCGAGTTGTTGGGCAATTGCCTCCTGGCTCAAACGCTCGGTGTAATAGAGATGGGCAACTGTTGCCAGAAAATGTAACCGCTCGTAAGGCGCACCTTTGACGCTCACAATCCCGTCCTTTGGGTATGGAGTATTGAGAATTGAATAAAAGGCTTACCGGTTTACTACTGCTGAAAGCAACAGGGTTACAAGTGTTCGGTATAGAGGATGATGTTTTGTGGAGGCGGTGTTGGAAAAAAGCGGTGTGAACCTATTACCACCGCTTTTTTATGTTATGGGGACGACTTGACGGCAGTATATCATAGTTTTTTTGGTTTGTGAACATCTGTGAAAAGTATTCACATATGTGAATTATGTAGAAGGAAAGTGATAAGTTAAAGAGGACGCAGGACGCAGAAAGCGGGAACGACGAAAGCAGATAAATGTAAGGTAACGCATTGCCACAGTTGCCGTTTCGTGCCAAGATGACGTACCGTTGTGCTACTATTTCAACCAAGGAGTATTTCAATGCCCACACTCACT
>CBKYSX010000071.1:0-10741 GCA_966690745.1 uncultured Ardenticatenales bacterium | reverse complement strand
CTTCGCTATTGGAAGCAAAGGTGTCATTGGCTTCGGGGTCTTCCGGCTGGAAGGTCACATCCCCATCCTCACAGTCCTTGATGATGTCCAACATGGTATCAATCATCTCGTTGGTGAGGGCACGCAGGTCCTCCACCGTGAATGCTTTGACCAACGCGTAAACGGTCGTCTGCTTCGCACGGACGGCTGAAAAATCTATCATTCGGTTGTCTCCCTTACACTATAAAAAACTGCTATCGGTATGCCATATCACGGTCTACGCCGCAGGTGGCGTAGACGGGTTGAATTGTAGTGCATTTGGCGCAAAAGGGAGGTAAGCGAGATTACCCTGACCCGGCGACTGAGGGGATTGGGAGGAAAGAGGTTTGGAGGGATAGATATAATAATATGAAGAAGATTGAGGGTAACATTCCGCATCACGGCACTAAAGTGACCGTGCTAAGCGAACGAAACCCCTACGGGGTTCTAACCCTTTGGGGTTTTGTTATCCTAGCGCGGGTGATTATGGAGCCGTAACCGCTCCCACCCCGCCCTAAAGGGACCGGGCTAATAAACACACGACAACGATAGCTTATTAGCCCCGTGGCTTTAGTCCGGGGAATGATTCCCGTTACGGTATTATTTTTTTAATGTTCATTAGCCCCGCGTCGTTGCCCTCAACGGACACATTGTTTGTAGGGGCGGGTCACACCGTACCATCGCCTATGGAATGGAGCTTGTGACCCGCCCCATCGAGGGTAAATAAAAGATGACAGGCAAAAAAAGTGTTGTGAGATAGGGGTAATGTGAAAGAAACTGAGTTTTCAACGGCAGAAACTCAGTTTCGGGGGAATTTGACAATAAATTAGGCTTTGGTATAATACCATGTTCCGATGATAGGCGCGGATACGGGGTAACGGGCATTTTCCCAACAACTTCTTTCCAAAACAATTAAATGGCATGAGCGCAGATAAAGTCCGGCACTGTAGCGGACTTTTTTGGCTTGTATGCCGTTTTGTGTGTTTTTAGGGTGGCTTTCTTCCATACTAAAATTCACAATTTCCGGAAGTATACCCCACAGGCGCGACGGTTTTGGCATGGTTCGGTTTTGTGCGTGGCGAAGGGCTTGAATGGTCAATCCGGGGAAACCATTCCACCCACCACACCGCAACCCCCAAAAATCAGTTGCCCCCCGCACCTACTTAGAGAAGAAAACCAAGAGCGGAAAGCGGAAAAACGACTGCATATCTCATAGTGCATAAACGACACGGCAACCACGCCGTTCGATGGACTATGCAATATGCATCATCCGGTCATTATTCTCCTTTCTCCACTCTTAACTGTTACGGAGGCTTCCGCGTGGAAATCAAAGACTTTAACGCTGTTCGTGTCAGTCTTGCCTCGCCGGAGGAAATTCGTTCGTGGTCTTACGGTGAAGTCACCAAACCCGAAACGATTAACTACCGGCGATTGCGCCCCGAACGGGACGGACTGTTCTGCGAAGCCATTTTCGGTCCTCAAAAAGACTGGCAATGTTATTGCGGTAAATACAAGAAAGTCCGCTTTAAGGGTGTCATTTGTGATAAATGTGGCGTGGAAGTCACCCGTTCTTCCGTGCGCCGCGAACGGATGGGGCATATCAACCTCGCCTCCCCTGTCGCCCACATCTGGTACACCCGCCGCGTCCCCAGCTACCTCGGCTTACTGCTCGATATTTCGCGCCGTAACCTGGATCGTGTCCTCTATTTCGCCCAATACGTGATTACCTTTGTAGACGAAAAAGCCCGCCAGAAGGAAATCGAAAAGGTTGAAGGCGAAGCCCAAAAAGAAGTTGCCAAACGACGTGAGAACTTCGATAAGCAACTGACCGGGTTGGAAGGGGAAACCAAAGAGCATGTCGCCGATCTGGAAGTGCAACTGAAGGCGGATTTGAGCCAGATGGAACGCGCCAGCGAGGAACGCATTGACGAACTCGTGCAAGCGGTGGCAACGCAACGGGACTATCTGACCAAAAACGTGAACAAAGCCGCCTCTGCCGAGGTGCGTTTTGAGCCGTTGGATGTGGTCTTAGCGGCGGAGGGCGAAACGATTACCCCCCAAACGCTGACCCATTTCCAGGAATTGGTCGAAAAAGAAATGGACCGCCTCGCCGCCGTCTTGGAGCAACAAAGGAGCGACCGCCAACTCTATCACGGATTGAGTGTCGAAGCGGCTTCCAAACAATTGCTGGATGCCAAGCGGGAAACGCAAGAGCGGGTTCAGGCAATTGTCGCTGAATCGCAAGGCAGTCAATCCGATGCAGTGGATGAATTGCGCGGCTTAAAGGTCATGCAATTCTTGAACGAAGCGCAATACCGCGACCTGTATGAAAAATACGGGCATTTGTTCCGCGCCAGCATGGGAGCCGAGGCATTGTACGACATCGTACGCAACCTTGACCTCACCAATTTGGCAAAAGAACTCCGCGCCGAGATCAAAAAGACCCGCTCCAAGCAACGGCGCAAAAAAGCCACCAAACGGTTGAAGGTCGTTACCAGCTTCCAGAAATCCAGCAACCGTCCCGAATGGATGGTGCTGACCGTTCTGCCCGTCATTCCGCCCGATTTGCGCCCGATGGTGCAATTGGATGGGGGACGTTTTGCCACCAGCGATCTGAACGACCTCTACCGCCGCGTGATTAACCGCAACAACCGCCTCAAGCGGCTGTTGGATTTGGACGCGCCGGATGTGATTATCCGCAACGAAAAGCGGATGTTGCAAGAAGCGGTAGATTCGCTGATTGACAACAGCCGCCGCGGGAAAGCCGTTTCCCTGCGCGGCAAGCGCAAACTGAAATCCCTCAGCGATATGCTGAAAGGGAAACAGGGGCGTTTCCGCCGCAACCTGCTCGGGAAGCGCGTGGACTATTCCGGGCGTAGCGTTATCGTGGTCGGTCCGCATTTGAAATTGCATGAATGTGGTCTGCCCAAGAAAATGGCGTTGGAACTCTTCAAACCCTTTGTGATTCATAAAGTGGTAGAAGAAAAACACGCGCCGAACGTGAAGGGTGCCAAACGGTTCATCGAACGGATGGAGCCGGAGGTATGGGGTATTCTGGAGAAGGTGATTGAAGGTCGCCCGGTATTGTTGAACCGCGCCCCGACTCTGCACCGCCTCGGGATTCAAGCCTTCATGCCCAAACTGATTGACGGAAGCGCGATTGAATTGCACCCGTTGGTCTGTGCCGCCTTCAACGCCGACTTCGACGGCGACCAGATGGCAATTCACATTCCGTTGAGCGACAAGTCTGTGGAAGAAGCCAAATCGTTGATGTTGGCAAGCCACAACCTTCTGCGCCCCGCCGATGGTGAGCCGACGGTCAGCCCGACCAAAGATATGGTGCTGGGTTGTTATTACCTGACCCAACACGCCCGCGACGACCTGAAAGGGGCGGGGCGGATTTTCAGCGATACCAACGAAGCCCAATTGGCGTATGAATTGGGGCATGTGGATATTCACGCCCGCGTCAAAGTTCGCTTGAGCCGCTTCTTTGCCGATTGGGACCTGGATCGGTTGGAATTGGAACCCGCGTTGGAATCGGCGTTGAAAGCGTCGAAAATCAACGGAATCAGCGATTTGGTGACCCATTTCAATACGGATAAAGGGTTGGCGCACCTTGACGGCATTGACGGGGACGATGTACTAACCCTTGTCAAAGCCCTTGACCGCTTGCACATTGAGCCGGAACGGTTCCCGAACGACCCGATTGTGGAAACCAGCGTTGGAAAAATCATTTTCAACACCGTGATTCCGCAAGAGATGGGCTACAAAAACGACCGCTACAACAAAGGGGGCTTGAAAGACCTTGTGGCGGATTGTTACAGCCTGTTGGGAATCCAACCGACCTCCGATTTCTCCGACGCGCTGAAAGATATCGGCTTTGTGTATGCCACCCGCTCCGGCATTACGCTGGCGGTGGATGACATTACCGTTCCCGATGCCAAAGCGGGTATTCTGGCGGACGTGGAACGCAAAATCGAAGATGTAGACCGCCAATACCGGCGCGGTTTGATTACGGGCGAAGAACAATACCGCAGTACGGTGAAGTTGTGGACGGATGCCAAAGAGGATTTGACCCGTGCGGTTGAAAAAGTCCTCGACCCCTACGGCTCGTTGTCGGTCATGAGTATGTCCGGCTCCGTGAAGGGGGGGATTCAACCGTTGGCACAGCTCGCCGGGATGCGCGGTTTGATGGCAGACCCGAACGGGCGGATTATTCCGTTGCCGATTCGTTCCAACTTCCGTGAAGGGTTGAACCCGCTCGAATACTTCATTTCGACACACGGGGCGCGGAAGGGTCTGGCGGATACCGCCCTCCGTACCGCCGACGCGGGCTATCTGACCCGCCGTCTGGTGGACGTGGCGCAGGATATGATTGTGCGCGAAGAGGATTGTGGCGGGCGCGATGGTGTCATTATTGATACCGAACGCAGTAAAGCCATGCGGATTAAGTTCACCGAGCGGATTATGGGACGCTTCCTGGCGGAAGCCGTTGCCGACCCCGCGACGGGCGAAATTCTCTTTGAGCATAACACCTTCATCAATGAACGGGTTGCCCGCCAGTTGGTGGAAGCCGATGTCCAACAGGTTCGTGCCCGTTCGCCGCTCACCTGTAAGCTCCGCAGTGGGATTTGTATCAAATGCTACGGGCGGGACTTAGGGCGCAACGAAATCGTTGCCATCGGCGAAGCGGTGGGGATTATCGCCGCCCAATCCATCGGGGAACCCGGTACGCAGTTGACGCTCCGCACCTTCCACACCGGGGGGGTTGCCGGTGTGGATGACATTACGCAGGGTCTGCCGCGGATTACCGAATTGTTTGAAGCCCGCAACCCCAAAGGGGAAGCGTTGCTGGCGCAAATCGGTGGGCGCGTGGAATTGGAACGGGAAGGCGAACGTCGCCTCGTTCGCATCGTAGACAGCCGCGCCATGACTGACGAATACGACATCACCGCCGAAGATGAAGTCGTGGTGGAAGATGGCGACATGGTGAAGCGGGGTGAAGTGCTTGCCCGCAACGAAAACGGCACCAAAGAAGCCGCGCACGATGGTGTGGTGTTGGTGGAATCCAACAAAGTGTTGGTACGCTACGACCACAAAGAAGTGCAAGAGCAAGAAATTCCGATGACGGCACGGTTGCGCGTGGAAGAGGGGCAAATTATTGTGCCGGGGGTGCAAATCACCGAAGGGGCGAAGAACCCCCATCAGGTCCTTGAAATTCAAGGGATTGATGCCGTGCAACAATACCTTGTGGAGCAGGTGCAAGAGGTGTACCGTTCGCAAGGGGTTTCGATTCACGACAAGCATATCGAAATCATTGCCCGTTCGATGTTGCGCCGGGTGCGGATTACCTTCTCCGGGGATACGGACTTCCTGCTGGGCGATCTGGTAGACCGCCTGACCTTGGAAGATGTGAACCGCAAAATCATCGAAAAGGGGGGGCAACCCGCGATTGCGAAGCCCATTCTGCTCGGGATTACCAAAGCGGCACTCAGCACCGACAGCTTCCTTTCCGCTTCCAGCTTCCAACACACGATCAATGTGTTGGCGCAGGCGGCGATTGAAGGCAAGGTGGACCCATTGGAAGGGTTGAAAGAGAACGTCATTATCGGGAAACTGATTCCGGCGGGTACGGGCTACCGTGCCTTTGAGGATGAAAGCCCCGAAATCCACATCCGCAACAAACAGGCGGGTGAGGAAGAGTACGAACTCACGTTGGCAGACCTGGACGGCTTCGATATTGCCGATTTCGACGACTACGACGACGATGATCTGGACCTGGACGCGGACGACGTGGAAGACGATTTCGAGGACGAAGAAGAAGAGGAACGTCCCGCCGCCTCCTCCTTCCTGGAAGATGAGGAAGAAGAGGAAGATTCGGACGACGAGGATGAGGATGCCGACGACTTCGAGGGGGACGAGGATGAGGACGATGACAGCATGATTGACGACCTCGAATTGCCCGAACCCGACCTTGAAGAGAGCGAACTCGGGGAATTGGAACTCGACGACGACGTGGAAGAGGAAGAAACCGAAGAAGAGGAAGAAGCGTTCGGCGACGAAGAAGCCGAACCCGCCGGATTCGACGAAGAGTAAGCTTCACCCCGTACCCATCAAAAGAGCCACCCGCATTGGGTGGCTCTTTTTTGTTCCTGCCGGGGGTCCACAACGGGTGCAACGCACCTGCGCGTAGCGATGTTGTGGGGGTCGTTCACGCCGCTTCCGTGTGGGGGGCGGGGCATCGGTATTTTATACATGATGGGTCGTGCCGCGTGGGGGACAGGGCGGGTCACAAGTTCCATTCCATAAACCCCGTTAAGGTGTGACCCGCCCCTACATCCCCCGTTTTTTCCTGTGACCATCCCATTTTCCCAATCCGTTCGTAGGGGAATCGCTACGCGCATGTGCTCTTTTTTGTTCACGCCGCTTCCGTGTGGGGGTGACGCGCCAGCCACGCCTCGTATTGGTTGGCGAGCCGTTCCCATGCTTCCATTACGGTATCATCATCGGAAATCATTGCCGCCGCCATCATGTAGTCATCGGCGCGGTGCCATTGGTCGCGGGAGACGGGGCGATGTTCCCACTGTTCGACCAACGCAAAGGCGGCGTTGATCAGAAAGGTAATACGGGGTGAAGCGTTCATGATTGGATTTCCTTTCCCCCGCCCTAAAGGGACGGGGCAATTGAATACGAATATCCCATCGGACGATCTATTTATTCAAGGGGCGGGGCGCGTCCGGGGGTAGGGCGGGTCACAAGTTCCATTTTGGGAATTGCGTCCGGGATGTGACCCGCCCCTACCATCCCCACGTTTCCACATTTCCATTCGCCCACATCGTTCGTAGGGGCGGGTCACACCTTATAGAAGGTATGGCATGGAGCTTGTGACCCGCCCCGCCTTCCATAACCGATACGCCGATTTGGGACAACCCCCCCCCGTTGTGCGTCGTATGGAGGTAAACCCGTCCGATATATGGCGGGATTCCATGCCCAACGGCGGGCGGGTCACAAGTTCCATTTTGGAAGGTATCTTGTACAATGTGACCCGCCCCTACGAACAATGCCGCGAGAGATGAATCGAGAGGGTACATTGATGGACACATGAAATTGATCGTCATAGGGTTGATACGGTATGATCGTGAACGATCTCCACAAGGAGGACGCGCATGGTTTCCTATAAACGTCGTCGCCATTCCCTGCGGTTGCCCGGATACGATTACAGCCAACCGGGGGATTATTTCATCACAATTTGTACCTTTCAACGGATAGAATGGATTTCCACTATTGACCATGCACGGCTCCACCTCTCGTCGGAAGGGAACATCGTGCAACGGTGTTGGAACGCCTTGCCGCGCCATTATCCACACGTGCGCCAGAGGGCGTTTGTGGCAATGCCCAATCATTTGCACGGTATTATGACCCTGACAGAGCGCACCGATGACCGTCCCCGTCACGGGTTGTCTGAGATCGTGCGCTGGTTGAAAGGCACCGCCACACAACATATCAACCGTGACTATCGCATTCCCGGCGAACATCTCTGGCAACGGGGGTATTACGACATCATCATTCGCCACCCGCGCCAATACGCCTGGTTGCATCACTATATTTTGGAAAACCCGTTACGTTGGACGCTGGATCGGTTGCATCCCGATCATTCCAATCCGTATCCGATGGACGACGAATGAAAGGCAATGGTCAATACCCCCTACCCACATCCCATACCACGCACCCCCTATAGCGGTTCCATGCCCAACGGCGTGCGGGTCATATGTTCCATTCCATAGACCCCGATACGGTGTGACCCGCCCCTACATGCCCGTTTTTGCGTGTGACAATCCTCATTTTCCCCAATCCGTTCGTAGGGGCGGGTCACATCTCGGACGCAATTCCCAAAATGGAACTCATGACCCGCCCTGTCCCCTCAATGGAACCGCGTCCTTTTGGCACAACCCGCCCCCACCCACCCCGCCTTCCATAACCGATACGCCGATTTGGAACAACCCATCCCCACCCGCCCCGGACACCCCTTGCACCCGTGGGGGTGTCCAATGGTGTCTGTTGCGGTAGGGGTAGCCGACAGAGTAGATACCTTCGATAGAATAGATACCATTGCCCACCCCCACGGGTGCAAGAAAAAGAGAAAAATTTAGACAAATACTCCCCCCTCCCATTCCTCTCCTCGCGGAAAGGGGTTCACATGGGTATACCCGTCTGTTCATATCGAATGGTATCTATCCTGTCTATTCTTTCTACTCTATCGGCTACCCCCGGAGGAGTAGACACCTTTAGAAATGCACTGCTTCTGATGCGGGTGGCAACCGCCAGTAATAGACACGCCCCTCATTTTCGGTAACAATCCTCCGGGTTGTTGCCAATTCCACACGCGCTTCCCGAAGGGTGGCTTCTGCAAATGCTTCGCCAGACATCTCGGCTGTCTCGCACAACGCTTTATAGGTCATCCGCCCCTCCGCCAACAGGTCCAGAATGAATTGTTTGGCGGCTTCCTTTTTGCTGTCGGGTTGCGCCTGCGGAACGGCTTGCCCGAAGGTGATGCCATCGGCGGGGTTGTTCATGCTGAACCCCAGCGTTTGCCCCTTCGCGCCCGCCGCCGCTTTGACCAGTGTCATCCGGCGCAGGTCGGCGCGGTGGGGGTTGGGTTGGTCTACAATCCACGCACTGCGGCAGGCGGCAACGATATGCCCGCTCCCGCGAAACCAATCTATGGAAGGGAGTTGCCCGCTCCGACTCAGGGTTTCCGCCCCTTTGGTCAGGTGGTGGGTGATAATCACCGCCGCCCGGTGCTTCTGCGCCAGATGAATCAGGGGCGCGAAAAAGCGGTCACAATCGCCGCTGGACGATTCCTCGCCGCTCATCGCCGCCCGCAACCCATCAATAATAATCAGGGCGGGGTTCATTTGTTCACAATAATGGGTCAGCACCGCCAGCCCCTCCTCGCTATCCAGTTTGAAGGTGAAGGTGGGGGATTCGGGGTCGCCGGGGGTGGGCAGGGCGGGGAAGGTTAGTCGGGTGGCAAGCCACTCCGGGTCAACATTCCAGGTATCCAGCAGGCGGGTCTGTTCGGCATACCCTTCGGGCAGGCAATAGACCACGCCGCGCCCCTTAAAATCATCGGGCATCGGCACCCCATGTAACCATTCGCCCCGCGCATAGCCCGCCACCAACGCCATCAACAGGGGGCTTTTGCCCACATTCGGCACCCCGCCAATCAGGGTAATGTTGCCCGCCAGCATCCAGCCTTCCATCACCTGTTGCAAATTGCCCTGAAAATGCCAGAGGTCGGGCGCGTAATAGAGCGGCAGGGAACGCACGCTCGTATGGTTGCCAGCGTTCACCACAACGTTGCTCCGCGCAGGGGCGTTACCCCCATTGTGGTCTTCCGGCGTACTAACGGGGATGTCGTCGTCATCACCCCGCGTCAGATAGTCCGGCAGATAAATTCCCACCAGGTCCGCCGCCCGGTGGAGCACCTCTTGCCACAAGTCACCTTTGGGGTGCGGGTTGCCGTGTTCCAGATAGCCAATCAGCGAGAAACAATCGCCGCCGATGGTGCCCGTGCCATCTTCGCCAAAGGTGTTCCAGATTTGCTTTCTGGTATTGATCAGCAACCCCCCCTGCCCCAGAATCCGCATCTCGTCGGCAGATTCCCGTTGGGCGGTTGCCCCCAATTGGTCACAGGCATACGCCACCATATCCAACCGCGCCCGAATATCGCCTTTCCAAAAGTCGGGAAGCGGGACGGGTCGGGAATGAGGGTCTTGCAAGGCGGCGCGGCTTTCGGGCGGGGCGGGTTCCTGCGTCCACTGTTCCCACAGGGCATCCAACAGGGCGCGGGTGTAGTGCGGAATCGGTTCGGTTTCGCCCCGCAATTCAAAGGGACAACCGCCGGGATGGACGGAGGGCGGAATCAGGGCATGGTTGCCGGTGGAAAGCAGTTCGGCATAGGGGGGTTTGTCGGCGTGGGGTTTCCATTTGCGGGGCGGGGGAATCTCGTCCGTCACCCGAATCAGGATTTTGCCGCGGTTCAGGTCGTCGGTACGCACAATGCGGGGTCCGAGGCCCACATGGGGAAAGGCGGCGATAAAATCGAGGAAATGGTAATCTATATCCAGCACGACCAACCCGTTGCTGGGCGCACCGGTCAACAATCCCACGTTGCCCCCCATCGCCACATGCGCCCCGACCTCTCCGGCGGTCAGGTGCTTGTTCTGCCATCCTGCGCTTACGGGCTTTTTGCTTGTCCGTTCCACCGCGACAAAGCGTCCGCCGTGCCGCGCCAGATAATTGATTGCATCGTCCAGCATGGAAAGTTCCTTTCTGAGTGATTGGTGGTTAGTGAATAGTGATAAGTGAACGACACGTTGATGTGAGTTCATTGGTGGGTCGTTGCTTTTCACTCACCACTTATCACTCTTCACTGCCGTTCTCAGCTTGCAGAAAATGTGTTCCATGAACAAGGGGGAAAATGGGAGAGGTTCGAGGGAGAGAGAGAGGGAACGGCAATCTACCATCCCTATCATCCGTTGGCACGGGTTTTTGTAGACAAAATAGGGGTGTAGCGGAACGTGGGGTGGGGGATGAGGAGCAAGCGGGAACGCCCCCCCGCCCTAAAGGACGGGGCAATAAAATACGGGAATCTACGAAACGAGCGGACCCGGCAAACAAAGTTCCGGTGGGGTTCACGGGCAACGAAGCCCTGAATACC
>CBKYSX010000070.1:0-10750 GCA_966690745.1 uncultured Ardenticatenales bacterium | reverse complement strand
CACTTTGTCCGTCAACGTGATAAATTCTCCGCCCTGCCGCATTGACGTTGCCTTTGATCGTACATTCCGTAGGAGGTTGAATACATCCATCAGGGCACCCCACCCCTGCCGTTCCTGCACCCCCAAAATCAGCGGGCGCATTAAAATCGCCATTGCACGTTGTAGGTGACCATAACCCTGCGTCGCTTTCTTCTGCGGCACGTTCGGCGGCACGGAACAAATCCCGATACTTATAGGGCGTATCAAAGGTGTATTGCGCCGCGTATCCGTTGGCAATCAATTCCAGATTGACCATCCGCCCATCAGGGAGCCATACGTAGCGCAATAAGCGATTAAATTGGTCCCGGTCGCCCTGGGTGGGGTCAATCTCCAAATAGACGCTCTGATCAAGGGTTAGAGATTTATTGAAGGTGCTTGCCTCCACCCCGAAACATTGAACCGGGCGGCGCGGGTCTACGCTTTCGGGTGTGTTTAAGCCAATCATCCGCACCCGTTCCACGCGATTTCCTATCCGTATATCTAGAGTATCCCCATCCACTACATCCATGACAATCCCTTCCTCTACCGTTTCCGGCATAGCAGGGGTATTGGCGGCGGGGGCAGGAATTGGTGTGCCCCGAATCGGGGTTGTCGCAGTGGGTGACGGATTGCTATTCCCGGCTTCATTGGTTGCGGGAATGGGTGTACCCCGCACAGCACGGGTAACCGTTGCTTCGACGAGTACCGTTTCAGACTCAGTTGGAAGTGGGATCGCCGTGCCGCGCACTTCATTCGTGGTCGGGCTATTGAGATAATCGCTTAACAGCCATACAGCGACCGCCACTATCAGCAGAGCGAACAGCACGTTATTGATTTGGGATTGTTTGAGTTTAGGGGATTTAGAATTTTTGCGAGCCATGAATGCGGTTTATAGGTAAGCGATAGATGGATGGAGATAATAACCCAAGTTACGCCAAAGCCTAAGAATTCAACAGTTCTCCCGCGTCGTGGTACATTGAAGAAACGCGGAATGATAAAAACAGGACATGGTATGTTAGCTACAACCTTAGGGGGGGTTGCTCTTCACAACCCTCTAATATTGGCAAGCGGAATTATCGGAACAAGCGCGACTCTGCTGAGACGGGCGGCGGAAGGGGGCGCAGGCGCAGTGACAGCCAAAAGCGCGGGACCGGATGTTCGTAAGGGGCATCGCAACCCGATTTGTTTTGATTGGGGTGGCGGTTTAATCAATGCAGTTGGGCTTCCAAACCCCGGCGCGGCACACGAAGCCGAATTGTTGGCAGAAGCACAAACGCTGTTGCGCCCGATGGGAGTTCCCCTCATTGCCTCTATTTTCGCGGGAACGCCCGAGCAATTCGCCGACGTTGCCGCGACAATTTTGACTGCCGGACCCGACATCTTAGAGTTAAATATCTCTTGCCCCAACGTGCATGACGATTTCGGCGAACCGTTTGCGGCAAGTTGCGCCGGTGCCGAAAGTGTGGCGCGGGCAGTTGCCCCCTTATGTAAAGCGGCAGGGGTTCCTATGTTTGTTAAAGTCGCGCCCAATGTGCCCAATATCGGGCGGATTGCCGCCAGTGCGGTTGAGGCAGGGGCTGATGGGATTACGGCGATTAACACCATGCCGGGAATGGTGATTGATATCGAAGCGGGAAAGCCGATTCTGACCAACAAAAGCGGCGGGTTAAGCGGTGCGGCAATCAAACCCATTGCGGTGCGTTGTATCTATGAAATCGCGCAAACTTGTCCGGGGGTTCCCATCATCGGAACCGGGGGTGTGATGAATGGGCGTGATGCGATTGAATTGGTAATGGCGGGGGCAATGGCGGTGGGAGTTGGAACGGCAGTCTATGAAGGCGGACCGCACATTATGGCGAAAATCGCTACGGAGATGGAGGCATGGCTTACCGCCCACAACACGACTTTAGAGGAAATTCGCGGGATAGCGTTGGGGTAAAAAAAGTGAACCCTTTCGTCCCTTCCACAAGGGGAAATTGCCGGGGACAGTAGGTCATCATCTACGCTTTAACTGTAAGACAATCACACTTACCAGAATGAGCGTACCACCGACGCTTTGTTGCCACGTCAATTCTTCCCCCAGGAGAAGCACAGCCAACAGCAGGGTCGCCAAAGGCTCTATACTGCTCAAAATTGAGGCTTTGGACGCGCCGAGGTGTTTCATCCCCGCCAGAAAGGTAAAAATTGGCAGAACGGTGCAGATAAGGGCAATCCCTACCGCACTTGCCCATCCCTGCCACGTCTGCGGCAAAGTCAGCCCCTGTATCAGCACCAGTACTACCAATACCAAAAACGATCCTGTAATACTCCATCGGGTAGCGTGAGCAACCGCATTTTGCCCTGCCAATACCCGTTGGCTAAAAATGATATATAAGGCATAAAGTGCGGCATTTACCAACCCTAACCCAACCCCACCGAGATTGATCTGTCCAACCTCGTCCGCATTAATCGGTACGGTTAACCCAATTCCCCCTAACGTTAAGAGCAAAGCAATCATAGATTGGGGGGACAAAGGTTCGCCCATGAGCCGCGCCAACAGCACCACCATGGCAGGATAGGTGTAGAGCAGAAGGGTATAAAGGCTGGAGGGGATTAGTGCAAGTGAGAAAAAGGCAGTCAGGGCGACAAATGCAAACAATGCCCCCGCCGCGATCAATTTGAAGCGGGGTAAGGCGCGGGCATCTTCGGTGTCGCGCCATGTCAACAACCACATGGTAGGGGCGGCAACCGCAAAACGTAATGCCAATAAGTCCACCGGGGTTAATCCTCCGGCGTATGCCCATTTTGCAAAGATGGGGAGCCACGCATACCCCAATGCCGAAATCAGTACCAGGAGTATGCCGAGGGTTTGGTTGGAGAGGGTACGGGGACGGGGAATGGTTGCCACAAAAATTAGCGATTATTCCACGGTAATTTCCACATCACTGACATAGACATCCCAATCCCATCCACTAGCGTAAAATTCAATCGAGGTCAGGGCAGTCGGCGCGTTCGGAATAGCGTTTAGGGCTATTTCAATGTTACGGCGTGTTCCGCAGGGCACTTCTACTCCACCCACAATATTGTAGCCTGCGGTGTTCTGGCAATAGAACCCCTGCGTCCAATATTGAGGATTGCCGTATTGGTCTTGATAATCCACACGGACAATCAGGGGAAATTCGGAACTTAACAACCCGCCCCCGCTCAACGATTGGCTGACAATTCGCACATCAAAACGCAACTGTACCAGCGAATAGTCCCCCACCAATTTGTCTACCTGTTGCACAACCGACGTTTCACCGTGATTGTTGCCGCTTCCCTGCCGCACAAAATGAAGCGCACGGGAAACACCACTGGTATCTACCTCTACCGTTCCATCCACCGTTCCGCCGTCCCCCCCCTGTTCACTGACCACAAACCATCCCTGCGCCAGGGGACCAGCCGAAATTGGCACACTGCTTTCCAGACGGTCAAAGTTGGGGTTTGCCAGCAAATTGCGCCGTGCCGGGAAAGGACCGCCCGCCGCCGCCCCTAACGGGATTTCGGCACGCTCGTTGTCCGTAACGGAAACAGGGTTGCCCGTCTGCCCTTTTACCACAGCCGTACCGGAACGCACTGCCACATGGGTCATATCCGTTGCGGTTTCAATCGCATAAGAGCCGCCCTCCAACACGATACCCCCCTGCGGACTGGGAGCGTGTGGTGTTTGAATTTCAAAATGACGTACACGTTCCGGTGTGGGAGCAACTTGTACCCGTACGCGCCCATCCGTCACCCGTAACACAATGCGATCCGGTTGGGCAGTATAGCCCGGAAAACTGGGTTGGCGCATCTCGCTGAGAATCACCACACTATCAGGAAAAACGGTTAAGGTAGAGCCATCAAAAAATTCCACCAACAACTGGGTGGTGTTGTCAGTCCGAATCACGCTTCCTTCGGTAATATCCCGTGCTTCCCCACTATTAATGCGCACCAAAGCATCGCCCGGTAAATCGGGGCGTTCAACGAGTGCGGTACCGCTTGTGCCTTGCCCGGTGGCAATACGGCTCACTGATGAGCCGTTGACATAGCTCATAATGCTGTAAGGAATAGCAAAAGAGAGGATAGCGCAAACGCTAAATGAGATAAGTAACACCATCCACGCCAACCGTTCGCGCGAAACGGTGGGGGTGGCGGGGGTTGGGTTGGTGGTTGCTACGCCCATGAAAAGTAAGCTTTCAGAAAGGGTAAACCTGGGGTTTACCCTTTCCATGCGACAGGAATGGGTCGCCGTTTTTTGGTGCGATGGTCGTAATACCAGAGATGTCCATGATCACGCCCGTATTCCCAGAGGCGGCGCGTCACATCTACATCTTGCTGGCAATAATCCCGGATTAAATCTAATTTGCCTTCGCGCCACCATTTGAGCGCGAGTGTTCCATCCGCACTTTTGCGAATCCCCAGTGTTTGTTCGGCAACACTGTCTAATTTTACTCGAAATCCGAGAGCCGCCGTAATGTCCGCCAACATATCGCGGGCGGGGATAGTGGTAAGGTCTAAATCCGTGTAAGGAGATAAGACCGGAAAGTCAAAGCTGAAGATATTGAAGCCGACGACCAAATCGGCACGCCGGAACAAGTCAAACAGCCCGTCCAGTTGGCTTTCTTCAAAATGGTAAAATTGGCGTTCGCCCAGATGATAGGCAACAGCAATGGAAACCCCCAAATGGTCGGTAAATTCCCGCCCCCCGACTTCCGCAAATTCCCGTTGCGTCTCGACATCAAATATCACGATATTATCGCTCATACTACGCTTTCTGAGCGTCAAGAGAAGAGAAGAAAGAGTGAAGCGCGAAGAATTCGATTCTTCCGTCGCTTCACTCTGAATCCACGTCCCTTCACGCTTTCCCCGTTAAAAATTGATTCTCTTAATAGTACTCGATGGGGGCGACAAATGCTGTCGCACAAGTGTTCTAATCCGGCGGGGCAAATCGTTCTTCGATGTCAGCGAGGAGTTCACGGCGTTCGGGGTCCCAGGGATAGACAATCCACGCATCGGTTTCAAGGGCGTAGAAGTCAGGACGGTCATCGGGAAATACCGATTTGGTTGGTTTGTAGTGGATAACCGCCACCGTGGGCTTGCCCCCGGCACGGCGTACCCGTTCGCGCACATTCACCGCCGTCTTCCCGCTGTCCCAGACATCGTCCACAATCAATATTCGTTTCCCCACCAGAATGGCATCTTCGGGGAATTGGAGAAAAATCGGAGCATCCAACGTCTGTTCGATGGCGGTATAAAACATGACGGCGGCAGTCATCACATTGCGGATTTCTAAGGCTTCGGAAACCAAACAGGCGGGAATCATACCGCCCCGCGTTACGGCGAGTACGGCATCGTACTCTTTGCGTTCTAATTGGGGAACCAGATGATCGTTCACCAACGAATCAATCCGTTCCCATGTGTGAAAATCTTTCTCTGCCATTGGCTCTTCCTCCCTTGTTGGGTCATACCAATAGCGCGATTCTAAACGGCATAAGGCAAAGACGCAAGGGGAATAGAGAGCGGGTGGGTGGAATAAAAAAGAAACCGAGTTTTCAACGGCAGAAACTCGGTTTCGTGCACTGCTACCAGAAAATGTATAGTGAAACAGATTCTCCCGATTATGCCGCCCGGTACGTGCCGCGCCCAAGGGCGGTTTCAAAGGATTGCAGGGTTGCACCCGAATAAAGCAACGGGTTGAGATGCCCCGCAACGGCATCCGGTGTTTTTAAGCCGTTGCCCGTGATATAGACAACAATGCGTTCGTCCCGCCCCAAATCGCCCGCATCCGCCAACTTCTTCAGCGCGGCAACCGTCACTCCACCCGCCGTTTCAGTGAAAAGCCCTTCGGTGGATGCCAACAATTTAATCCCTTCGATAATTTCACGGTCGGTTACGCCCACGCCGCGCCCGTTGCTCCGGCGAATATCATCCAACGCAAAATGTCCGTCGGCGGGGGAGCCAATCGCAAGGCTCTTGGCAATGGTGTTGGGCTTTTGGGGAATAATGTCATTGGTATCGTTGTTGTAGGCAGTAATAATCGGGGAGCAACCGTTGGCTTGTGCGCCCGACACGCGAATCGGCTTTTCATCAATTAAGCCGACTTTGACCAATTCGCGGAACCCTTTGGCAATTTTTACCAGAAGGGAACCACTTGCCATTGGCGCAATAAAATGGTCGGGGGCTTCCCAGCCAAATTCTTCTGCGACTTCAAAGGCAAGCGTTTTCGCGCCTTCGGCATAGAAGGGACGCAGGTTCACGTTCACAAAGCCCCACCCGTATTCGTCCGCCACCAATGTGCAAAGGCGGTTGACATCATCATAAGTGCCTTCGATGGCAACCACATTCGTGCCATAGACCGCCGCGCCCAGAATTTTTGCCTCTTCCAGATCAGCCGGAATGAAGACATAGGATTCCAACCCGGCACGGGCGGCGTGGGCGGCAACCGACCCCGCTAAATTGCCTGTGCTGGCGCAGGCAAGCGTTTTAATTCCCAGTTGTTTAGCAACTGTCGTCGCCACGCTGACGGCACGGTCTTTAAAGCTATAAGTGGGGTTGACCGCATCATTTTTGATATAGAGTTGGCGCAACCCCAGCCGTTCGCCCAACCGTTCGGCATGAATTAATGGCGTGCCGCCTGTGCCAATATCCACCGGCTTGATGCCTTCGCTTACGGGCAACAATGGGCGATAGCGCCACAGCGTCCAGGGTCCCTTGCCCACATGCTCCTGGCTCAACGTATCGCGCAAATAAGCGTAATCGTAACTGACTTCTAACGGACCATAACATTCTTCACAGACATAAGCGGCTTGGAACGGGGTTTCGGCACCGCAATGACGACACTTCAGGTGGAAATGGAAATCGGTAGTCGTGGGAGTTGGAGTTGCGTAGGACATTGGAAATACCTCTTATGGTTCATCTCGAGCGGGGGCTATCAGGAACCCGTCAATTTGGATAAGAAAAGAAGCAGAGCCACCGTCAGGCAATTTGCCCGGGGGTGGCTCCGGTAAGATGTAGAGGTATTCAGTTAGTGGTGTATATCGTAGAATAAAAAACCTCGCCACAAGGACGAGGTTTCAGTTCATGGATACAGCGCACAAACCGTCCCCTCTCATCTTCCAGAATCGTTCTGCCGGAGTTAGCACCTGACAAATATTTCACCATTTCCAACACTCTTGTTGGAAATGTTTGCGAAAATACATTGCTGGTTGCCGGGGTTTCATAGGGCCGATCCCTCCACCCCTCTGGATAAGAGTTCGCAGTGCGTATTTGGTTTTTAAGGTACGCTTGTGGGGAAGAATAGCGGAGAATTGGAAAAAGTCAAGAGGGAATTTTTAGTTTTTATGCTTTCCAAAGCGAGTTGACAGCGTCAACCATATTTGCTATAGTTGTTGACAGTGTCAACCACGTTTCGTTTTAGAGGTAATATGGCTGGTCAACAACCGCGGGTTTCTTTGACCCCGCACCAAGAACAATGGCGGCAGAAGTATGGTCCGTGGGCAATCGTAACAGGGGCATCGGATGGCATCGGGCGGGAAATCGCGCTTTGTCTTGCACAACGGGGCTTAAACCTACTATTGGTGGCGCGGCGACGATCTCTTCTGGAAGAGTTAGTCGCTGACTTATCGGTACGGTTTGGAATCGAAACTGCAATAACGGTTGCCGACCTGAGTCATGAGAGCGGCGTAAACGCTGTTATTGAAGCCGGTCGTGGGCTAGACATCGGGCTATTGGTTGCCAGCGCAGGCTATGGAACAACAGGCAATTTCATCGAACTGCCCCTAGAACGGGAATTAAGCATGGTAGATGTGAATAGCCGTGCCGTTATCGCGCTGAGTCATCATTTTGGGCAGAGGTTTGCGGAAAAAAGGCAGGGCGGAATTATGCTGATTAGTTCGTTGGTGGCGTTCCAGGGAGTACCCCGTTCGGCGACGTATGCCGCCACGAAAGCCTTTGTCCAATCATTTGCAGAGGGGCTTCAGGTGGAACTCGCACCTCTTGGAGTAGATGTATTATCGGTTGCCCCCGGACCCGTGCATAGCGGCTTTGCCGCTCACGCCAATATGCAAATGGGGGCGGCACTGAAAGCAGAAGAAGTTGCCCGCGAGAGCGTAGAAGCATTAGGCAAGCAAGGGACAGTTCGTCCGGGATGGCTATCAAAAGTGTTGGAAGGCTCCCTTGCCTTGCTCCCCCGTTGGGGGAGGGTTCGCGTGATGCAACAGGTGATGAAAGGAATGACCAATCATCAGTCTACAATCCAGGCAGTCCCATCGCGGGAGGCGAAATAAGTAGCCGATGACCCAAAAACATCAGCACGAGGATTTGCGCGAAGCGTGTCTGTTGGAAGCAATGGCGATTATCGAAAGCGCAGGCATTGAAGGGCTAAGTCTACGGGAGGTGTCGCGGCGGTTGGGAGTATCCCATCAGGCTCCCTACAAACATTTTGCCAGCCGCGACCATATTCTGGCGGAAATTGTGAGCCGTACTTTTCAGGAGTTTGCCCGCCAGCTTGACAATCGCCCCCGTTCAGAGGTACCTCACGCCGACCTTGAAGCGATGGGTTATGCCTATTTGACGTATGCGATAGAAAATCCATTACAATATCGTTTGTTGTTTGGAACCCCCTTGCCCGACCCCGAACAACACCCCGATATGATGGCAAGTGCCCAACACGCTTTTGCACTATTGCGGGATTGTATTGACCGAATGGCATTGCCTACCCCGCCTGAATTAGATGCCCTGTTTGTCTGGTCTACGATGCACGGGCTTGCCAGTATGCTCCAAACGGAGGCGTTTAACACATTGGCATTACCACCCGACATCATACAAAATGCCGTGCGCCATGCCATGGCTCGGGTGGATAGTGCATTGTCATCAAACCGCCCAAAAGCATAGGCATAAACAAAGCGTCGGTTTCATTCTGCGAAACCGACGCTTTTTTGTCAGGTAGAAGTTTTGCGGGTTAGGGAATGGCTAATCCGATATTGAAAGTTGCCCTATATCCGCCGCTACCATCGGCAGTGCAATCCAGTAGCAGTTGGGAGCCGCCATTTTGATAGATGCCATCGTTATTGTTGCGGGTATCGCGGACACCCTCTCCGACATAGGGTTCTTGTAAGAAGACTTGATCGGTCAGGGTGTCATCAAAATAGAGTTGGGAGGTAAAATCATAGCCGGTGCTGTTCAATTCTGTGCGAATCTTGAAATGAATATGCACCGTTCTGCCGGGATACCAACCGGGATAGATGGTCAGAAACTCTACCGCCCCCAGCGCATTAGTCACTTGATAGCCGCGCAAAAATTTACGCCCCACCTGCGTTCCCACTCCTGCGTAATCCCCCACCGCGTCACAATGCCAGATGTCCACATAAACCCCTTGCAGGAAGGTACAGGCATTGGTGGTAATTTGAGTGACGTTAAAACGTAAATGGAGCAGAACCCCTTCCCGAATGGAACCATCGGTGGGGTCAAGGCGAATATCGGAACGGTTTAATTGCTCATCAATAAAGTACGGTCCTTCCGTTTGTTCGGGGCGGACAATACAGGTTGGTACGGCACTCGGGGTGGCGGTAACAGTCGGCGTAGCAGAGGGGATGGCAGTCGCGGTTCCCGAAGGGGTAACCGTTGCCGTAGGTGTTGCAGTTTCAGACGGTGACGCTGTGCCTGTTGCAGTTGAAGAGGGAACTGCCGTTGCAGTGACTGTCCCTGTTGGCAAGGATGTTCCCGTAGCGGTCGGGGTTGCTGTTGCACTTTCCGGCGCACTTTGAATAAGAGATAGAAAGTTTCGGTTGTTGCCACTATTAGAAGCCCAGCCCGCACCCGCCACTAAAGCGGCTCCGGTTGCGCCGAACAGCGCAATAATTTCCCGCCGTGTCAGTACACGACCAATCGGTTCATCGTCATTGTCCATCTATCAAACTCCTCGTTGACAAAAGCGAATTGTGCTCTATTGAGGGAGGAGTATGGCATGGAATTGTGCAGAAACGGCTCAGAGATAGAGCAAAATTCCGTTAACGCACAAAGGTGCACCGTAATAGATAAAAATACTCAAACGTTTTTGGCAGAGATTTTTTACCCCATCAATACCATTTTATTTTTAACGAATAGATCTTTATATCTCCCCCATTTCCCCAAATTGACCCCTCCCGCGCTTGTGGCAAGATATGCCACTTATCGGATGACGATCCATAGCAGACGAAAGTTGAAATAATGAGTGAAGCGGATGAACCTCTGGCAGGGTCAGTCTCCCCCTATCAACAACACCTTGCCATTTGTACGGGCGGACCTCCTGAATTGTGGCGAAGTCGGGTGGAGGAGATGGAAGGGGTGTTCGGGGCATTGGAAGTGGCGTTGCGGGTACGCGGCTTGCACAAGCAAATCAAAATGACCGCGTGTGATGCGCCCAGCACGGGCGCGGAAGGGTTTGATATTTTTCTTCTTCCCGACATGCTGATTTTGCCGGAAATTACCGTGCATAAAGTTGAACAATTGGCGGATGCCCTTCTGAAACAATTTGAAGAGGGATTGCCTTTTGATGTGCAACCGATGGCGGGGGGCGACCATGTTTTTGTTTGTGTACACGCCAACCGGGACGAGCGATGCGGTGTATGGGGACCCCCGTTGTATGCGGCATTGGAACGGGAAATCAAAGCACAGAACGCTATCGCCCATGTTCACCAAAGCAGTCATATCGGGGGACATCGCTTTGCCGCCACTTGCATTATCTATCCGCAAG